>DATMML010000077.1 GCA_035570235.1 Vicinamibacteria bacterium
CCAAGCGCAGGCCTTGCCTGGGCGCTGCCGCGCCTGAGAGTTAAAGGAGGAGCATCGGACGCCCCCGGTGCAACCCACAACACTCCAGACCCTTGAATTCCCGAGTGTTGACCTCGAGTAAAGAAGGCAGTGTCGGCTGTAAACTGCTGAGTCCAATCTGCTGGCGGAGAGGGGGGGATTCGAACCCCCGGTACAGGTATTAGCCCGTACAACAGATTAGCAATCTGCCCTGTTCAGCCACTCCAGCACCTCTCCGCAACGACTCTACGAGCGCTTCTGGGGGCGTGGCGACCCAATAGTAACCACGAGGAACGCCGGGGAAGGATAGCACGATCGAGCGGCCACGCGACTGTGCGACTCCCAGCACCCCTGTAGTGCGGCCAACGCGGCAAGCGCGGCTGCGGCACTCGCAGCTTGAGGCTGCGGCCGGAGTAGCGTATTCTTCGGCATTCCTTGTCTCGCCATTGTGGGCGCCTGCGGCCTCGACCCGATCGCATTTGTTCCGCATATTGGAATCCAGTGTTGAGCCACTCTGCGACGCGGTCGGGACGGAGACCGCCGGCCCGGCTTCGAATTCGGCAGGCCCGACCCGCGGGCGAGGAATGAAGTCGCAGCGGAGGCTGAGATGACCAAGCGACTCGCCGCTCTACTCACGGTCGTGCTGGCCCTCCTCGGATGCTGGAACCCCTTCTCGTCCGACCCGCTGTGCCACAGCATCAATGCCGTTAACAGCGGCGGCTTCGCCATCGACTGCCCAACTGGCGCGACACAATTCTGCGCTGTTGCTCCGATCGTGGCCACGAGCTCGCGTGAAGCCCACGGCGCGTGTGATGCTTGCTTCGGCGCGGGTGCCTGCTCCCTGAGCTTTGCGTGTGGCGCTGGCGACGTGACGAGTTGGGAGGGTTTCCTCAACGACTTTTACCGACCGCCAAGCTATACGGAGTTCCAATTCATCAGTTCCAGGCTGGTTCCGGCCGGAAACATTTCAAGCGGGACGTTGGCCGACCCGGCCTGCCGGTCACGGGGAAGGTGGGCACCCTAAGGCCGTGGCAGGGGCTGCCCCATTTGGGGCAGCCCTAAGTTGTTCATGCGGCCGCTTTGACGGCGCTCACAGTCTCCTCCCCTTCAGCATGCTAGGCTGCGACGATGACGGTTGGCGGCCGCTCAAGTTCCTTGCTCTTGTCGATCTTGGTTGCCCTCCTCTGCCTCGGCCGGCCGGGATGGGGGGAGGACACCCCGAAGAAGGACGCCCAGGCGCCCCTGCTGCACGGCGCGGGAAAGCTTGTCAAGGAGGGGGAGCTGGCGGGCAGGGAATTCGCGCACGACGCCACGCAGGTGAGTAAGGAGGCCTGGGCGAAGGCGAAGGAAGCGTCGGCGGCCGCGGCCGAGGAAGTACGACGCGCCACCCGCGAGTTCTGGCGGGACGTCCTCGAGGAGAAGGCTCGCCTGCGCACGAAGCTCCGGCGGGAAAATGCCGAGCTTCGAGCCCGACAAGCGAAATGAGGCGCTCTTTAGCCCTTGCCCCCGTCGCCGTGACCTTACTGGTGGGAGTTGCGTGGCTCACTCCGGCCTGCAACGGTCGCAGTGAGCCGCCGCCCCGGAGGGGCGCACCCTCCCACGCGGCGGACGCGATAGTCGAGAAGGCTCCCACGCCCGAGGAGAGACGCGCCCTCGAGCGCATCCGCGATGAGATCGACCTTGAGATGCTCGACCAAGTCCGCGCGATCGACGCCGAAATCGAGACGCTGCGGCGCGAGAACGAGGAGTTGCGGAAGAGGCTTCCCGAGCCCTGATTCCGCTCCCTAACGGTCGAGTACCTCCCGAACTTTTCGCGCCAACGCCTCCGCGGTGAACGGCTTCTGTAGAAAAGCGACCTCCGCCGCCAGCACGCCGTGGAGGACGACGGCGTCGTTAGTGTAGCCGGACATGTAAAGCACTCTCGTCTCGGCGTGGGACGGCGCTAGGCGCACCACCAACTCGCTTCCACTCATGCCCGGCATCACGACATCCGTCATAAGGAGGTGGATGGGGGCGGGGTGCCCTTCTGCGATCTCGAGGGCATGACCCGCGTGACGCGCTTCGATGACGGTGTAGCCGCTGGCTTCAAGGATCTCCCGCACGATGCTCCGGAGCGATTCTTCGTCCTCCACCAGCAGGACGGTCTCCGAGCCGTGCTCGGGTCCGGCCTCCGGGACGGGCGTCGTCTCCACGATTGCCTCCGCCTCTTCGAGGCAGGGCAGGTACACCTTGAAGGTGGTGCCGTGCTCGGGCTCGCTGTACACGAAGATATGGCCCCCGCTCTGTTTCACGATTCCGTGGACGGTCGCCAGACCCAGCCCCGTACCCTTGCCCGGCGCCTTGGTCGTGAAAAAGGGTTCGAAGATGTGGCCCAGAACCTCCGAATCCATGCCGTGCCCGGTGTCGCTGACGGCCAGCATCACGTGAGGGCCGGGCGTGACCCCAGGACGCGATCGGGAGTAGGCGGCGTCAAGGTCTACGTTGGCAGTCTCGATTGTCAGTCGGCCGCCCCGGGGCATTGCGTCGCGCGCATTGACGGCCAGATTCATGAGGACCTGCTCTATCTGCCCCGGATCCGCCTGCACTCGTTGCAGACGCTCATCGAAGATGGTTACGAGTTGGATGTCCTCGCCAATCAGGCGCCGCAGCATCTTCTCCATCTCGCCTACCACGGTGTTGAGGTCGAGAATTGAAGGCTGCAGTACCTGCTTCCGACTGAAAGCAAGGAGTTGGCGGGTCAGGCCGGCGGCGCGATCTGCGGCCTTCAGGATGTCGCTCACGTATCTCTTGAGCAGCGGCTCGTCGGGGATCCGCTGTTTGAGCAGCTCTCCATAACCGGTGATGACACCCAAGAGGTTGTTGAAGTCGTGGGCGACCCCACCCGCGAGCCGGCCTACGGAGTCTATCTTCTGCGCCTGAAGGAGCTGGGTCTCGAGGTGCTTTCGTTCCGTGATGTCGGCGACGAAGGCGCTAAAAAGGGTGGCGTCGCCTTCCTTGAGGACAGTGACGGTGAGCTCCACCGGAAACTCCGAGCCGTCCCTCCGCAGGGCACTGAGCTCGCTCCGGCGGCCGATGACCGAGCCTTCGCCGGTGGCCAGAAATCGCGCCAGGCCCTCCGTGTGGGCCTCGCGGTAGCGGGGCGGGATGATTAGGTCCGCCAGCCGGCGGCCGACGGCCTCGCTCCCCGACCATCCGAAAATGGCTTCCGCGCGGGGGTTCCAGGAAATGACGAGCCCCTGGGCATCCATTCCGACCACGGCGTCGAGAGCGGCCTCGAGGACCGACTTCATCCTGCCCTCGCTCCTCCGCAGCGCCGACTCTGCCTGTCGGCGTTCCGCATCGCTCTTGTCCAGGGACCGACCCGTCCAGGCCGCTAGCCCGAGGAACACCACGATGTTCGACATGGCGAACAGCGCGACGCCGAACTCGGTGCCGTAGAGTCCCGCCCGCTGGCCCTGGAGACACAGCCAACCAAGCACGATAGGAATCACCACCGCGGGGAGGAGCAGCGTCCGCATCAGGGTTCCGCCCGGCCGGGCGTTCGTGACCAGGGCCGTGAGGCCTCGCTCCGGGCGCGCGGCCAGGATGCCAATGCTCAAAATTGCGAACCCGATGGCGGTGTGGAGCGCGACGCTGGCGAAGGCGCCGACGCTGTAGAGGGCCCTAATGCCGTAAGCGTAGCCAATGACGGCGATGAGGGACACGGTTCCCGCGGCCGCGGCCGGATAGTCCGTCGCGCTTCCCGGGGCGTCGAGAAAAAGGAGCGCGAGCCCTAGGAGTAGGAAGTTCAGGGCGGTGGCCAGGGCCATGCGGCCGGGGGCGCCAGCCAACCCAGCGGGAGAGGAATTTGGGACGAGGAGCTGATCGATGCCCAGGTCCCAGCCGAGCAGGTTTTCGAGAACACTGAGCAGCCCGATAAGGGCCACGGCGAGGGCGAGGGCCCTGGCAAGGTTAACGTATCGTCCGGCGCGCTTCTCCTGAAGCAGCCAAAGCGCCGCCCCCGAAAGGAGGAAGGCGAGCGCGGTGTTGGCTTTCATGGTCGCGAGACCGGGGGCGATGCTTTTCAGCGCGCCAACGTCCAGCGCCCAGCCCGCGAGCACGAAGGTGCCCGTGGCGGCGACAACCAGGGCAGCCCACCCGGAGAAGGCTCGGAGCGATGCCGCGAGGGGAGTCCGATCGCTCATGGCTCAACCGGAAGCAAGACGAACGGCGGACGGTTCTCCCGACAAAGGGACCGTCCCTCCTCGGGTCTGGCGGATGATCGCCCCCGCCGCGGCGTGAAGCGGAAGCGCCTTTGCCGTCGGGTGTGGCCCCGCGGGGTCCGGAAGGAAACCGCACCTACGCCCGAGGGCAGCGGAGCCGCCTCAGCCCGGTCCGGGCCCAGCCTTGTAGTCACCCGCAGGCTCCCCGACAGCAATCGGCTCGGCGAGCATGTTCGCAACCGGGAGCCTGAAGCGGCCGCCCGGCCCGGGGAGGGAGGCTCGGGGGCAGGTTGCGTCTGGTGAAAGGGTACGTCTTTTGCCACACTAAATCTACCGGCTGCTGGAGCAGCAAAGAGTGGCGGAAGCGGGGTCGAAGGAGGCAGGGATGGAGGAGTCCGAAACGGAAGTGCGCGCCCGCTACCGAGCTCCGGACCTGCTCGCTTGGGCGAGGGCACTCCTCGGTCGAGGGGGACTGCCCGACGAGCGCGCGCTCGTCGTTGCCCAGGTGCTCCTAGAGGGCGACTTGCTGGGCCACACGACCCATGGCCTCGACCTCTTGCCGCGGTATCTCGGGGAACTGGACGAAGGACGGATGGCGCGAACGGGAGAACCGGAGACGCTCAGCGACTCCGGGGGGGCCCTTACCTGGGACGGGCGCCACCTGCCCGGACCCTGGCTCGTGGAAAAGGCGATCGGGGCCGCCCGGGAGAGGCTCAGGCAGCACCCCCTGGTGACGGTCGTCATCCGGCGCAGCCACCACATCGGCTGCTTACAGGCCTATCTCAAGCCCGTCACCGATGACGGCCTCATCATCCTGCTGACGTGCTCTGACCCTTCGGCCGGCGGCGTGACGCCCTACGGCGGCGTCGCCCCCCGCATCACGCCCAACCCCATCGCCGCCGGCTTTCCCACCGAAGCTGGCCCCGTGCTCATCGATGTCAGCATGGCGACCACCAGCAACGCCACGGCCCGGAGGCTCTTCGAGGAGGGTGCCCGCCTGCCCGGGCCCTGGCTCGTGGACGCCTCCGGGCGGCCGAGTGACGATCCCGCCATCCTCTTCGGGGAGAGACCGGGGGCGGTGATGCCGCTCGGGGGATTCGACCTGGGGTACAAAGGCTTTGCCTTGGCGCTGTTGGTCGAAGCGCTGACCTCCGGGCTGGCCGGACACGGGCGGGCGGACCAACCCCGCGAGTGGGGTGCTTCGGTCTTTCTGCAGATCATCGATCCCGACCACTTCGCCGGTCGCGCCGCCTTCGAGCGCCAGACCACTTGGCTCGCTCAGTTCTGCCGCACCACGCCCGTGGCTCCCGGCCAACCCGCTGTACGTCTTCCCGGCGAAGCGGCCTTGGCACGGCGCGCGCGACAGCTCCAGGACGGCGTCGTGATCTACCCGGCGGCGCTCCCCGCCCTGGCGCGCCGAAGCGAACGGCTGGGCGTTCCCCTTCCCACCCCCGTCCGGACGACGGCGCGCTGAAGTGGGGACGCGCCGACCGCGCGGACACCGCTCGGCTCGACCCCTTCTCGGGTCGCCTGGTTCTCTGTGCAGAAGATATGGGAACGCGGCGCGGTCAAGTCCAGTCCTGACCTGTGGACCGAGCCGCCCTCTAGAGGGCGAAACGGACGTTCACGGTCATGATCGCGGGAACCGGCACGCCGTTGAAGAGGGTCGGAGTGAACACCCACTGCTTGACGGCTTGGACGGCCGCCTCGTCCAGCAGGGGAATGCCCTGTAGGACCTTCACCTCCGCCACTCTTCCCTCCGGGCTCAAGAGGCACTCCAGGACGACAATGCCCTGGACACGGGCAACCGCCGCGATGCGGGGATACACAGGGTCCACGTGTCGGAGCTTCTTCGGCACCTTGATGACGCCGCCGACGCGCACGGGTTGGGGCGGGGGGGGAGCGTCTGGCAAGCCGCCGACAATGCCTCCCACCACACCCCCGGGGACCCCGCCCTCCACACCTTCGGGGCCGCTATCCAATCCCAACCCCGCCGCCGTTTCGGGCACGACTTGATCGGGCGTCTCCACGGGGGAGGTGAAGGCGGTAGGGGGGGTGACGGGCGGCGTGGGCTCGACCCGAGCAGCGGGGGCCTTCGCGGGCGGCGGAGGCGGGGGCGGCGGCGCCACCGGCTCCGCAAAGAACGCACGGACCGCCGAACCAGTGGGGTCCGGCAGCCCCTCCGAGGTCAGTACGGGGATCACGACCACCGCGCTGAACACGACCGCGTGCACCGCAACCGAGAGGGGCAGCGTCAGCGTGCGGCCTTGCCTCGCCGAGCGGTTCGGCTTCGTGACCACGAGGGCCTCGAACATCTCTTTCGATTGCTCCATTGCCCTTCTCCCCACCCCGGGGGCCTCCACACAGCCCCCCCCAAGGGAGTCATACGAGTCGGAGCCCAAAAACGGTCGAAAAGAACTGGGGCCTGGGATTGGGGGCTTTTCGGGCGGCCAGCCCCCGTCCCCGCGTGTGACGGGGATGTGACAAGGATCCGACTTCCGGAAGAAGGCAGTCGACGGCTACGTCGAAGAAAACCGATAACCGTCGGACCCTGAGCTGGGCCGGGCTACCCAACCGACGGAACGCTTGGAGGGCTCGGCCAACCCTCGGGTGGTCGTGGCGATGACCGTGAACTCCGCCTCCTCAACGTCAGGAACGACGGACCGCTATCGGGCCGGACGCGGCGTCCCCTGTGGCCCGAGCTGCGTCTTCAGGGCCCACTCGCCGATTTGGCGCCCCATGGCCGCCCCCACTTCCGCGGAGTTGCGGTAGTGGATGCCGCCCCAGATCCGTGCGTTCGAGACTTCGGCCGCGTAGTCGCGGATGCGGGTCCATTGATGGGTCACTCCCGGCAGGGCGGCGCTGGTCATGCGAATCGCGGGCAGCTCACCCGCGCCGAACTCCGCCTCCAGCACCGCCGCCGCCGCCCCCGAGTTGATGCAGTGGGCACACGGATACTCGGGGTGCATGGGGGTGTCGATGAGCGGCTCCCAGGTCGCCTCGGGAGCGGTGGCATCGTTGCCGTCGAGGTCGCCATTGCGGATGGCGGTGATGGGCCGCCAGAACTGGTAGTGGTACTTGGCATCGAAGACGGCGATGTAGCTGTCCGCGGTGGCCATTGAGACCAAGGCGAGCAGACGCGCGTTCTGCACCAGCGATCGGCCGGGGGCGGCCGTGAGGTTGCGGACGACGGGCAGCCAGGAGGCGGGGCCTACAATGCTCCAGAATCGCGCCACCTCGGTTTGCTGGGGGGTGCGCGTCGGGCTCCGCTTCTCCCCGAGCGCCTTGACCTCGTTGTAGTCCTTCGCCCAGGTTGCGCTCTTCAGATCCGGAGGGGGGCCGGCGCGAAACTGGGCGCCCGACGTCAAGGCCCACGGCGTCACCTGTCCCCAGATACTTCCCACGGGCAGCGCCGTCGGGACGTAGCTTCCCGGCGCGGTGAGCGGCCGATAGGCGTTGCGGGCGTCCGCGCCGTCTTGGGCGCGAAGCGCCACCATGGTGGCGCCAACCCGCGCCCCGAGCTCGATCCCTCCTTGACGCGGGCCGCCGGGAAGGGCGGAGAGCGAGCTCGCGAGGAGCGCGTCCCAGGTGGCCCGCTGCTCAGGGAAGAGCCCGGACAACACCCCATGCCCGGCCGCCGCCGCTGCAGCCTGCGGCGAGGCGCCGGGGGCAGGGACCGGTGGTTGTCGGTAGGGTGCGTAGCTGCGCTCGATCGCGTCCACCGCATCAAACATGGCCACGTGCAGTATGGCCAGGGTCCGGGTCTGCTCGAAGGGTAGCTGCTTCGCCCCGCTGGCCGCCGTCATGGCCGCATCGGTCCAATCCCAAAGCACGTCGCCCCGGGCCAGTTCGGGCGTGCCCATGAAGAACACGGTGATGGCGGCGGCAAGGATCGCCGCCGACCGACATCGGGTGACCTGGAGCATCGGAGGCCTCCTCGAATGTTCTGTTGCCGTGGCTAGCCGGCAAGTGATCGACAAGGCTGGGGGCGCGGCGTTACCTCAAGCTATAAGCCATGTGCCGCCGAAGCGGGCACCTGCCCACAAGCCGCGGGCGGAGGGCACCGAGCCTCGAAACCCCTGACGGGGTCGAACGAAGTCTTTTCGGACCCCGACGGGCAAGCCAGTGTCTCCGCAGCCTGGTGATGGTAGCGTAAAATCGCCCCGGAGGGGTGGCCGAGCGGTTGAAGGCGCCGGTCTTGAAAACCGGAGGCCCGAAAGGGTCCGCAGGTTCGAATCCTGTCCCCTCCGCCAGCACGGAACGGGTGCATCACGCGTCGAAGCGGGCTCGCTCCGCCAGCCCACTGTCCATTGGCCCGGGGACAAACCCTTTACAGCTTACCGCTTAGGGCCTTCAGGACTTTCTCGGTCCGGACGTGGCTTCCCGCGGCGCACCGATGTGGGGGACCAGCTTCCTGAGCACCTGGCGCACCAAGTCAGGGTGGCCACGGGGCCAGCGGTCCTCGATGTCCAGGTCGGTCACGGGCCGGTCGATCTCCGGGAAGCGAATCTTGATCAGGGTCTCGTGGCGGTCCTCGCGCTCGGACATCACGAAAACCCGGTCCGCCCACAGCAGCAGCTCCCGCGTGAGAGGCACGGTGGCAAAGGGGGCGGTGCCCGCGGAGCGCACCTCATAGCGGGGGTCCCCCGCATACAGATCCTCGGCGGTGCGGCTTCGGTCCACGTTGGCGGTGCAAACGAACAATATACGCATACGATCCAGGGAAGGCCTCCTCCAGGACGAATTGTAGTCGAGGGCCGGTCCTCCGTCCGCCCGCCAGTCTGCTAGACTCATCGATGGCCACAGCCCATGAACACCGACCGCCTGCTGCAAGAAGTCGAGAGGCGCCTCGCCGACCTGGACGAGGCCCACCGCCAGGAAGTCCTGGACGCTTTGCGGGAAGAGATCGCCCGTGAGCGGCGCCGGGTGGAGCCCTCTCCGACCATGGAGTCGGAGCGCCAGAGGCGGGTCGAGGCCGAGACCCTGCGGGAGGTTTTGGAGGCGATCAACCGGCAGGCGCGCCTGGAGGACACCATCGAGGAGGTGCTGAAGCAGCTCTCCCGGATCGTGGCCTTCGACTACTGCTCGATCGGGCTACTGGAGCCCGACGGCCGTTTCCGGATCATCGCCGCCCGTGGAGTGCCCGAGCCGGCAAGGGTGCTGGGGACGACCTTCGGGGACCCCCTGGCGGACGAGATCCGCGACCAACGCCGGGTCCTCAACTTGGCCGACGCGGAAGCGGATCCACGCTTCGTCCCCGTTCCTGGGATTCCGCCCGTCCGCTCCTGGTCCGGGATCCCCCTGCTCGTGGAGGGAGAGGTCATCGGTCTCCTCCGTCTGGGGCGGGAGCGGGTGGACCCCTTCGAGGAGGAGGATCTGCACCGCGCGAAGGCAGTGGCTTTTTCGGCCGCCGCCGCCATCCGAAAGGCGCAGCTCCTCGAGCAAATCCGACGCTACGCCACGCTGATGGAACAGGTGGTGGCTATCGACCAAAGGGTCTTCGCGGGCGCAAGCAAGGAAGAGGTGGCCCGCATGATCCTGGAGGGAGCGGGCAACATCGGGAACTACACCGCGGGTCTCCTGATTCTGCAGAGCCCCCGGGGGCCGGTGGTGGCGGCGGCCCGGGGGGAGGGCTTCGTGGGAACGGAAGGGCGGCTGGCACCCGGGGACTTGGCCGCCAAGGCCGTGCGGCGTTTGGAGAGGGGCCGTCTGCTTGAGGTGGGGGAAGCCCTGGGCACCACGCTGCCCGCGCAGCAGCTTTACCTCGTCCCCTTCTCTACCCCGGAGGCCCATCTCGGGACGCTGGCTCTCTTGGATCCCAACGGCGCCAGCGCCGACGACCGGCTGATGGAATCGTACGCGTCGCGGGCCGCCACGGCCTACCTATACGCCACGCGCGAACGTCGCTGATCGCCTCGTGGCGGGGGTGGGCGGTGGAGCGGACTCGCGCCTCTACCGGACGTTCCCGGACCGGGCCTAGCCCTGTTTCGGGCCGATCCTCTCGACGCCCATGTAGGGGCGGAGGACCTCCGGTATGACCACCGAGCCGTCCGCCTGCTGGTAGTTCTCGAGCAGGGCGATGAGCGTACGGCCCACGGCCAGGCCGCTGCCGTTGAGGGTGTGCAGAAAGCGGGGCTTCCCTCGAGGCTCCGGCCGATACCGCAGGCTGGCGCGGCGGGCTTGGAAGTCCGTGCAGTTCGAGCAGGAGGAGATCTCCCGATACGCCTCCTGCCCGGGCAACCAGACCTCGATGTCGTAGGTCTTGGCGGCGGAGAAGCCTAGGTCTCCCGTACAGAGCACGACCACGCGGTAGGCGATCCCCAGCCGCTTCAGGACCTCTTCCGCGTCCGCCACCATCGACTCCAGCTCGTTCATGGAGCTCTCTGGCGTCGTCAGCTTGACCAGCTCCACTTTGTGGAACTGGTGCTGGCGGATCAACCCCCGCACATCCTTCCCATGGGACCCTGCCTCCGAGCGGAAACACGGTGTGAAGGCCACGTACCTCAGGGGCAACACGTCGCTTTCCAGGATCTCCTCACGATGCAGGTTGGTGAGCGGCACCTCGGCGGTCGGGATCAGGTAGAGGTCCCGGTCCCCCGCCCGCGTCTTGAAGAGGTCCCCCTCGAACTTCGGGAGCTGGCCCGTGCCCGTGAGGGTCTCCGCGGTGACCAGATAGGGGGGGATGACCTCGCGGTAGAGGTGGTCTCGGCCACGCCGGTCGTCCGGCAGTCGCCCCGTGTGCAGATCCAGCATGAACTGGATCAGGGCGCGTTCCAGGCGGGCCCCCAGATCCCAGTAGACCGCGAACCGTGACCCAGAGATCTTGGCCGCCCGCTCGAAATCCAGAATCCCCAGCTCGGGCCCCAGATCCCAGTGCGGCTTGGGCGGGAAGCCGAAGCGCGGCGGGTGGCCCCCCCGGTGCACCTCGCGGTTCAGGGAGGCATCCGCGCCGACGGGAACGCTGTCGTCGGGTAGATTGGGGACCCCGAGCAGGAAGCTGCGGAGGCCGGCCTCGACCTCCTGCAAGCGGACTTCCAGACTCTTGATTTCCTCCGAGATGTCCTTGAGCTGCTTGCTGCGCGGAGACGACGAGGGGTCCTGACCCGCCTTCCGCAGGCCGGCGATTTCCTGGCCGAACACCTTCTGGTCGTGCCGGAGACGTTCCACCCTCGGGATGAGGGCGCGCCGCTCCCCGTCCAAGGCCCAGGGATCCTCCCCCTCTGGGCTCTGCCCGCGCGCCTCCAGCATGCGCAGGACAAGCTCCTTGTTCTCCACCACGAACTTCAAGTCGAGCACGGCGGCGAGGATAGCACAGGGCGAGCGCGGGTCCGTCGCAGTCCGGCCACAGGCGTGTGGTAGCATCGACGGCGAGATGATGAAGATCCGCAAGGCCGTCTTTCCAGCCGCGGGCCTGGGCACGCGCTTCCTCCCCGCCACCAAGGCCCAGCCCAAGGAGATGCTGCCCCTCGTCGACAAGCCGATCATTCAGTACGTGATCGAGGAGGCCGCGGCCTCCGGAATCACCAGCATCATCATCGTCACCGGCCGGGGCAAGAACGCGATCGAGGACCACTTCGACGTCTCCTACGAGCTCGAAAAGCTGCTCGCGGAGAGGGGCAAGACGGATCTGCTGGAGCAGGTGCGGACCATCTCCAGCATGATCAACCTCTCCTACGTGCGCCAAGGGGAGAGCCTGGGCCTGGGCCACGCCGTGCTCATGGCCCGGGACCTCGTGGGGGACGAGCCGTTCGCGGTGATGCTGGGGGACGACATCATCGACAGCCCCGTGCCCTGCATGAAGCAGATGGTGGATGTCTTCGAACGCCACGGCGGGCCCGTCATCGCCGTCCAGAAAGTGGCCCGACAGGAAATCTCGGCCTACGGCGTCATCGACGGTTCGCCCGAGGGAGAGACCGGCCGCGTCTACCGGATCCGGGAGCTGGTGGAGAAACCGAAGGTCGAGGAGGCGCCTTCCGACCTCGCGATCATCGGCCGTTACATCCTGACCCCCGACATCTTCGACGATCTGGCGGCCACGCCCCGCGACGCGGGTGGGGAGATCCAGCTCACCAACGGGCTTCGCCGGCTCAAGGAGCGGCGTCCGATCTTCGGCTACCGCTTCGAGGGGATCCGCCACGACGCCGGGAACAAGCTGGGCTTCCTCAAGGCCACGGTCGAGTTTGCGCTGAAGCGCGACGACTTGGGCAAGCCGTTCCGGGAGTACCTGAAGTCGCTCAAGCTCTGACGGGTCGTCGGAAACCTTCGCAGCCCAGGGCCCCACCGAGCAGCTCTGCCCGCACTCAAGAACGTCTTGTTGGAGTGGAGGGACCCCCCCGGGATCACCCGGGGGGGGTTAGGCTAAGGCAGGTTTCCCGAAACCGAAGAAGGAGCGAGTCACTTCGAGGGGCTGCTGCCACTGGCAGAGCCGTCTTTGGATGTGGTTGATGCAGGAGAGCTGGACGACGTGTCCTTGGAGCCTTTGGCTTCCGGAGCTGACTTCGTGTCTTTGGCTTCCTTGGAGCTGGATGAAGGCGAGCCCTCGGCGCCATCCCCGCCCGAGGACTTGCGGGCGTAGTCGGTGATATACCACCCAGTGCCCTTGAACTGAATCGCGGGGGCGGAGAGCAGCCGGTGGACTTCCTTGCCGCAGGTCGGGCAAGCCATGAGAGACGGATCCGTGTACTTCTGGAGGATCTCGAATCGCCCGCACCGGGGGCACTTGTACTCGAAAAGAGGCACGGGCGGAATCACCTCCCGAACCCACAAATTGTATCATTTCCAGGAAGATAGATCAAAATCCACCCGGGGCGGGTAGTGGCCGAGCGCCACCGACCCACTACCCCCGGGGCGCACGCTAGTGGACCTCGGCCCAGTTCCGGCCCCGGCGGGCGTCCACCACCAGGGGCACCTCCAGGGACAAGGCCCCTTCCATGACATTCCGGACGAGGACCAGCGCCTCCTCCGCCTCCTTCTCCGGAACCTCCAGCAGCAACTCGTCGTGTATCTGCAAGATCAGGCGGGATGCCATGCCGCGCTTCTTCAACTCATGCTGGAGGTCGATCATGGCCTTCTTGATGAGATCGGCGGCGGAGCCCTGGACGGGGGTGTTCATGGCCTGCCGCTCGGCCTCCATCCGGACCTGGAAATTCTTGGCCCGGAGGTCGGGCAGCCGCCGCAGACGGCCCAAGAGGGTGCGCACGGTCCCCGTTTCCCGGGCGCGGGCGATGGTGTCGTTGATGAACTCGCGGACAGAGGGGTAACGGTTGAAGTAGGCCTCGATGAACCCCTCGGCCTCCTTCTTCGAGGTCCCGATGTCCTTGGCCAGGGAGAAGGCCCCCTTTCCGTAGAGCAGGGCGTAATTGATCATTTTCGAGCGGCGTCGCTGCTCCTCGGGGGAGACGGGGGAGAAAGCCCCGAAGACCTCGCGGGACGTGCGGTCGTGGACGTCCTCTCCGCGCCGGAAGGTATCGATGAGCGTCTGATCCTTGGAGAGATGGGCGAGGATGCGGAGCTCGATCTGGCTGTAGTCGGCGGAGAGCAGCTCGTACCCCGGTTCCGCCACGAAGGCCTCGCGGATCCGCCGCCCCTCCGGCGTGCGGATGGGGATGTTCTGCAGGTTGGGATCGGAGGAGGAGATCCTCCCCGTGGCGGCCACGGTCTGGTTGAAGGAGGCGTGGATGCGACCCGTCTGGGTGTTGATCAGCCCGGGCAGCGCGTCGATATAGGTGGACTTGAGCTTTTGGATCCCGCGGTAGTCGAGGATCTTCCGGGGCAGCTCGTGGAGGATGGCCAGCTCTTCCAGCACGTCCTCCGCGGTCGAGGCGGCCCGGGTCTTGGCGGTTTTCTTCCCGCTCTTGAGGCCCAGGCGGTCGAAGAGAACCTCACGGAGCTGCACGGGGGAGTTGATGTTGAACTCTCCCTTGGCGAGGACGTGGATCTCGCGGGTGAGGGTGGCCAGCTGCTGCTCCATCTCCCGACTCATGCCCGCCAGAAGCGGGGCGTCCACCCTGACCCCCGCTCGCTCCATGTCCGCCAGCACCTCCACCAGGGGAAGCTCCATGCTCTGGTAGACGGGGAGGAGGCCCTCCTGCTCGAGGCGGGCGGTCACGGCGGGGGCCAGGCGCAGGACGAGCTCGGCGTCGTCCCCCGCGGCGTGCGCGGTCTGGCCGACCGAGGCCTCGTCGCCCGTCACCCCCTCGCTCCCCGAGCCCCGGCGCTCCCCCAGGAACTCGAGGGCGAGGTCGTCGAGAGCGTAGGCGCGCCGCCCGGGGTTGAGGAGGTAGGAGGCCACCAGGGCGTCGAAGTCGAACCCGCGGCCCTCCACGCCGTGGCGCGCGAGGAGGATGAGGTCGCGCTTGGCGTGGGCGCTCAGCTTGCGGACGTGGGGGGCGCCGAGGAGGGGACTCAGGCGGGCGAACGTCTCCTCGACCCCGAGCGGGTTTGGCGCCTCGAGGCGAGAATGGCCGAGGGGGATGTAGGCCGCACGGCCCGGCCGCACGGCCAGGGCCACCCCCAGGAGGCGGGCCCGCATGGGCTCGTGGTTCGTGGCCACGAGGCCGATGGAGACCTGGCCCTCTCCCCGCACTTCCTGCAGGAGCGCGTCCACCTCCTCCAGCCGGGTCAGGATCTGGTGCTCGGTGGCGGCCGCCGCCACGGGGGGCGCGAACTCCCGGGCCAAGGCCTGGAACTCGAGCTCGGTGAAGAGCGCGTGGGCGGCCGCCCCGTCCGGCTCCCGCCGCGCGAAGGCGGCCAGGTCGAGGACGACGGGAGCATCCGTGCGGAGGGTGGCTAGCCGCTTGGAGAGGAGGGCGTCCTCGCGGTGCGCCTTCAGCCCTTCACGGTAGGCCGCGCGCTTCACTCGATCCGCGTTCTCGAGCACGGCCTCCACGGGACCGAATTCGCGCACCAGGTCGCGCGCCCCCTTGTCCCCGATCCCGGGCACCCCCGGGATGTTGTCCACGGCGTCCCCCACTAGGGCCAGCATGTCCACCACCCGCTCCGGGGGCACCCCGAACTTCTCCTCCACCGCCTTGCGGTCATAGAGCGTGGCCCCCAGGCCCTCCCGGCCCGGGTTCAGAACCCGCACGCGGTCGCTGACGAGCTGCAGCAGGTCCTTGTCCCCGGACACCACGACCACGTCGTGGCCCGCGGCCACCCCCTGGCGGGCCAGGGTCGCGATCACGTCGTCGGCCTCGAAGCCGGCGACCTCGATGACGGGCAGCCGGAAGGCCTCGCAGACCCGGCGCACGAACGGGATCTGGACGGCGAGGTCGTCGTCCATCTTCGGCCGGTGGGCCTTGTACTCCTTGTAGACCTCGTGCCGGAAGGTGGGCCCCGCGAGGTCGAAGCTGATGGCGACGTACTCCGGCTTCTCGTCCTGATACAGCTTGCGCAGCATGGTGGTGAAGCCGTAGACGGCGCCCGTGGGCAGCCCCCGGGTCGTAGCCAGGCCGCGGATGGCGTGGTAGGCGCGGTGGAACTGCGCGCTGCCGTCCACCAGATAGAGG
Source organism: Vicinamibacteria bacterium (assembly GCA_035570235.1). Lineage (NCBI taxonomy): Bacteria > Pseudomonadati > Acidobacteriota > Vicinamibacteria > Vicinamibacteria bacterium. The sequence goes on from DATMML010000077.1 coordinate 15,728, forward strand.
GTGCGAGCGCCGGGCATTGCGGGATCTTACCCCGGACCGCGGACGGACCACCCTCAGAGCGCCGCGTGAAGCGATCCTCCGTCGGTCGCGGCCGAGCGCGGGCTCCCCGGCCATCGGACACGAACCCTGGCTGCCTGGCCAGCGGGAGGCGTTGCCGGGCGCGTCGTTGAGGCCGACTCCGAATAGAATGCCGCCGTGGGCGCCCGCCTCGCCGCGACCCTTTTCCTCGCCGCCGGCCTTCACGGTTGCCTGACCTACGAATACGAGCACGAGTTCTGGCTCCGGGTAGACGGCTCGGGCACAGTGAACGTGACCGGCCGCCCCGCCCTCTTCCTGGCCTTCAAGGGTCTGGTAACGCCGGCAGACGAGGCGGCTAGCCGGGAGGCGGCACGGCAGTTTTTCGAGCGAGCGGGCTTCCGGGTGCGGCGGGTCACCCTCACCCACCGGGCGGGACAGGCGTATCTGTTCGTCTCCGCCGACTTCGACGACGTCAACAAATTGACGGGCTCCCCCGCCTTCCCCGATCTCCGGATCGCCCTGTCTCGCGCCGGGGAGAACCTTCGGCTGGAGGGGGGCTGGGCGCGGCCGGGTTCCCTCCCCGAGGTCCAGGAGCGGGACGGGCTCATGGCCGTCCGCTTCCACCTGCCGAGCAAGATCTACGAGCACAAGAGCGCGAGCGACGGTGTGGAGAGAGGCAACATCGTCTGCTGGCGCCAAGACGTGGCCGCGGGCCTCAGGGGCGAGCGCCTGGAATTCGGGGCGGTGATGGATTCCCGGAGCATCCTCCTCTCCACGGTGACACTCTTCGCGGGCGCCATGGTCGTGGCCATGCTGATCCTGGGGGGAGGGGTCTACCTCGTGGCCCGGCACGGTAGGAAGGGGCTCGCGTCTCCGGCCGGGCCCCCGGCCGCCTGACTAGGGCTTGCGCGTCGATTCGGACGGCAGATCCACCACCACGGGCTCCGTCTGGCCGGGACGGACGGAGACTGTCCGCTCCACCGGCTCGTAGGCGGGATGACGAAAACGAACCACGTGGGGGTCGGCGGCGAGGGTCAGGCCGGAGGGGCAGTTCAGGGTGAAAGCGGGCCCCCACGGATTGAGGATCTGCTCGTACGCCTTACCACCTTCGGGGGAGAGAGTTCGGACGGGCATACTCACCCGCCTGGGGGCAGGCAAGGCGGCGCGGCCCCGCTCACGCGCGGAAGCGGCGGGTCACCGCCCGAGCCAGGAGGTCGACCAGCTTTCGTGCGCACGCATCCCCGGGGTCCCGGCCGGGGTTGTATTCGCAGACCTCGAGGGCCACCACCCGCGGCGAGGCCAGGAGGGCGGTCACGAGATCGGAGGCCTCCTCCCAGGAAAGCCCCACCCCTCCCGTCAGGGGCTCCTTGGCCGGCATCACGGCCGGGTCCAGCAGGTCCACGTCCAGGTGGACGAGGATGGGGCCGTCGCCGTTCTCGACGCCGTCGATGGCGAGGGCGGCCGTGGCCTTCATGCCCATCGTGCGGGCTGCGGCCGCGGGCAGGGCCAGGCCCAGATCCCCGAGCCCCGCCCGCTCGCCGGGATCCAGGGCCCGGAAGCCCACAAGCGAGACGTGCTCGGGGGCCACCGCGGGGGGCGGTCCGCCCGCGGCCACGAGCTCGGCCACCCCCTCGCCGAGGGCGTGGGCCAGGGCCATGCCGTTCAGGAACCCGGAGGGCGTCGTGTCCGGCGTGTTGAGGTCGGCGTCGGCATCGAGGAAGACAAGGCCCACCGCCTGGCCAAGGTACCGCCGAGCTCCCGCCACCGTCCCCGTCACGATCGTGCAGTCTCCGCCAAGCACGAGGGTGAAGCCCTCGGCGAGGGCGCGCGTCATCTCGTCGGCGGCGGCCTGGGCCGCGCACGTAGCCACGGGGGCGTTGCGGGACCGCGGGTGCTCGGGGTCCTCCCGGAAGGGGAAGAGCGAGAGGTCGGAGAGGTTCACGACCCCGGGTCCCGCGCCGCGCAGCGCCTCCAGGAGGCCGGCCTCGCGCAGGCGCCGGGGGGCTTCGCTCGGGCCCGGGCCCCGCGCGCCGGCCGCGGTGGGAACGCCGACAACGGCGATCTTGGCGGCGGGCATGCCTGAAGTATAATCAAGGCCGTCGCCCCCATGTCTCGCTCCCCGAATGCAGACGGCCGTGCGCGACGGCTTCCCTCCGCCGCTCGCGGCGCGGGGGGGGGAGGGCTAGAGAAATCATGAACATCAAGCTGTCCTTCGGCCCCGTGACCCAGACCTCCGTCGACCTCCTGGCCGTCGTTCTGGACGAGGAAAAGACCCTCCACCAGATCGACGACCCCGCCTTGGCCGCGCACGTGGCCAGGGCCGGCGCCGCCTTCCGGGACAAGACGCTCAAGCGCGAATACTTCGTCACCTTCCCGGAGGGCGAGAGCCCGCGGGCCCTGGTGGTGTATTGGAGCCCCCAGCTCAAGAGCTGGAACCTCTGGGAGAACGTCAAGACCTTCACCGCCCGGGCCCTGCGCCTGGCCCGCGACTACCGTCACCCGCGGATCGGCCTCGTCCTCAACACTCAGGAGGCCGCGCCCCTCGTGGGCAAGGCGGTGGAAGGGGCGGTCCTCGGAGCCTACACCTTCGATCGCTACAAGCAGGAGAAGGACGACTTCCTGGCCAAGGACGCCCAGCTCACGATCGTGGTGCACCCGGAACACCAGGCCGACGCCGAGGCCCGCAAGGCCCGCTATGCCTGGGTCTCCGAGAACGTGAACCAGTGCCGCGACATCATCAACGAGCCGGCCGCGGTCGTCACCCCCGAATTCCTGGCCGACCGCGCGGGGGAGATCGCGAAGGAGCTGGACCTGGAGATCGAGATCCTGGACCCCGCCGGCCTCAAGGCGCGGGGATACCAGGGTCTTCTCCGGGTGGGCCAGGGCAGCGCCCATCCCCCCCACATGGTCATCCTCCGCCACGTCCCGCGCAAGGGCACGAAGGAGACGGTGGCCCTGGTGGGCAAGGGGATCACCTTCGACACCGGGGGCATCAGCCTGAAGCCGGGCGACCACATGTGGGAGATGAAGGGGGACATGGCGGGGGCGGCGGCGGTTCTCTACGCCCTGCGTTCGCTGGGGCGCTTGAAGCCGGACCTCAAGGTGGTGGGCATCCTCTGCTGCGCGGAGAACATGCCCGATGCCAACGCCCAGCGTCCAGGCGACATCTTCACGGCCAAGAACGGCAAGTCGGTGATGGTCGACAACACCGACGCCGAGGGCCGCCTGGTCTTGACCGACGGCCTGGCCCGGGCGGGGGAGGAGAGAGCCACCCACGTCCTGGACATCGCCACCCTCACGGGGGCGGTCGTGCGGGCCCTGGGGCCGAGCGTGGCCGGGATCATGGGCACGGATCGGGAGCTCGTCCGGCGCGTGGCCCGGTCGGGGGAACACCAAGGGGAGGCCTTCTGGGAGCTGCCCCTGGTGGAGGAGTACGCGGAATCGCTCAAGACACCCTTCGCCGACATCAACAACATCGCGGCCGGGGGACTGGCCGGCGCCATCACCGCCGGGCTCTTCCTGAAAGAGTTCGTGCCCGCGGGGGTGGCCTGGGCCCACCTCGACATCGCGGGCCCGATGTTCCGCGACAAGGATTGGAAGTATTACGAGTCGGGGGCGATCGGCTTCGGGGTCAAGACCCTGGTCGATCTCTGCGAGCGCTTCCGTGATCCTCTCGCCTGACCGGCTCAGCTTCGACCGCATCACGGAGAGGGTCTGGCTGGGGTCGCGGGTAGCTTCCCTCGACGACTACCACCGCCTGCGCGCCCAAGGGGTCCGGGCCTGCGTGGACATGAAGCGCGAGGGGGCCGATCCCTGGAGCTTCGAGGCCTTCTTGTGGCTGCCCACCCCCGACCACGAGCCCCCCAGCCAGCTCCACCTGCGCCTGGGGATGGCCTTCCTGCGCGAGTGCGAGGGGGCGGACCTGCCCGTCTTCGTGGCCTGCCTCATGGGGGTAGGCCGCTCCTCCTGCCTCGTTCTCGCCCACCTCTTGGCCGGGCGCTTCCGGGGGGCGGGGCCCCAGGAGGCCCTGGACTTCCTCTCCGCGCGCCGCCCCCTCGTCAATCCCAACCCCCGGCAGATCCAGGCCGCGGTGGAAGCGGCCGCGAGCTACCCGGCGTCCTGACCGAGGGTCATTCCCTGCGCAGCGCCTCCATGGGTTGGAGCTGGGAGGCGTGCCAGGCGGGGTAGAAACCAAATCCGATCCCTACCCCCAGGGCCATGACCAGGGCCAGGAGCAGCATCACGGGCGCGATGGCGGTGGGCCACGACGCCATCCGGTGTATGAGCAGGGAGCCAAAGACGCCGAGCCCGGCGCCCAAGACGCCCCCCGCGAAGGTCAAGAGGGACGCCTCCACCAGGAATTGGGAGGCGATGTCGCGCCGGGTGGCGCCTAGGGCGCGCCGGACGCCTACCTCACGGGTGCGCTCGGCCACGCTCGCGAGCATGATGTTCATGATGCCGATGCCGCCCACGAGTAGGCTGATGGCGGCGATGGCCCCCGTCACGATGTTGAAGATGCGCTGGGTGCGCTCCCGCTGCCGCAGGATCTCGCGGGGGACGATCACGTCGAAGGCCGACCCCCCCGTGGTCCGTTGCAGCAGCGACTTCACCACCTCCGCGGAGGGGCCTACGTGCCGGGCATCGTCCACGCGCATCACGATCTCGTCGACTCCGTCCGGGCGGGGGTCGTGGCCGCGGTCGAGGGCGGGGAGGGGGACGAACACCGCCCGGTTGACGTCGCGGGTGCGGATGGGCCCCGGCTTGCCCCGGGGCGAGGCCCGGTCCTCGAGCACGCCCACCACCTGGAACCAGTCGCCGCCCAGGAGCAAGCGCTCCCCGTGCGGGTCCCCGAAGGGGAAGAGGGCCCGCGCCACCGAGGCCCCCAGCACCGCCACCCGCTTACGCTCCTGGACGTCTAGATCGCTCAGGAAGCGCCCCCCAGCCAGGGGAAGCTGCGCCGCCACCTGGTAGGCGGCGGTGGTCCCCACCACCGTGGCCTCGGTGCGCCGGCCCCCCGCCTCGACGGCCATCGTCGCCTCCCGCACCGGCGCCACCCCCCGCACGTCCGGGACCACCCGCGCGAGCGCCTCCGCGTCGTGCAGGCGCAGGCCGGAGACGGGGGCCCCCGCCTCCCCGGCCCGGGCCCGCACTGTGATGCTGTCGATGCCCAGGGCCCCGATCTGCTGCAGCGACTCCCGCCGCGCCCCCTCCCCGACCGAGGACATGGCCACCACCGCCGACACCCCGAACACGACCCCCAGGATGGAGAGGCTGGAGCGCAGCTTGTGCAGGAACAGGCTGCGCACGCCCAGGCGGAGGAGCACGCGCGGAGACACCTAGAGCAGCTCCTCGGACTCCACCCGGCCGTCCCGCAGGCGGACCATGCGCTGCGCGCGCCGGGCCAAGGCCTCGTTGTGGGTGACGAGGATGACGGTCCGGCCCTCGCGGTGGAGGCTCTCCAGAAGCTTCGCGATCTCCTCCCCCGTGCTCGAGTCCAGGTTGCCCGTGGGCTCGTCGGCGAGGAGGATTCGCGGCTCCGTGACCAGGGCCCGCGCGATGGCCGCGCGCTGGGCTTCCCCCCCCGAGAGCTCCCCCGGCCGATGGTCCGCGCGCGAGAGGAGCCCGACCCGCTCCAGGCAGCGGCGGGCCCGCTCTCGCCACTCCTCCAGGGGGACCGCGCCGTAGAGCAGCGGCGTCTCCACGTTCTCCGCCACCGTGAGCTGGGGGATGAGGTGGAAGGACTGGAACACGAAGCCGATGCGTTGGTTGCGGATGCGGGAGAGGCGGTCGTCGTCGAAGGCCGAAACCGCCTCCCCATCGAGGAGGTACTCCCCCCGGCTGGGCCGGTCCAGGCAGCCGAGGATGCTGAGGAGGGTGGACTTGCCGGAGCCGGAGGGCCCCATGATCGAGATCTGTTCCCCCTCCGACACCCGGAGGCTCACGCTCTCCAGGGCCACCACGTCACCCGCCCCCCGCGGGTACACCTTGCCCGCGTCCCGGAGGTCCACGACCGGCCCCCGCGTCAGGTCCTTCAACGAAGCGGTGGCTCGGTCTGTTCGGCCAACCTGTACTCATACCACGCGATGTACTGACGGAGAGAGGGCTCGAGCCTAGGAGACACGCCACTGATGTCCTGACAGACTTTCAAGGCTTGCTGGAGCTCTTCGCGAGCGGCCCCGGGCTGTCCCACCTGCTTGGCCAGCTCATCAAGGAAGACGACATCCGTGGCAACGATGGCGCCCGCGGCCGGGGCGGCCGGGTTGTCCTGAGCAACCATTTGAGACAGTACGCCAAAGGCTGAGATGGCCAGACGGAATGCGTCGGAGTATTGGCCTTGCTTACGCAGGCTGCGAGCCCGGCCGAGGTCCCGTTGCGCCCTCAGCACCGTGGCAAAGCTTCTCCACATCGCCACTAGGGATCGCCATGCACTCCAGCGGCCCGCTATCTTCACTCTACCCGCGATTCTATATGTCCGCCCAAACATCTGGGTGCGCCGCAAGCCGGCGGTTCTGACCAGCGCGCGCTTGGGGCCGGGCTAGGGTGAGGTGAGGGCACCGAAGTCCGAGGGCGCGGCGCCGGGATCCCGCAGGCAGACACGCTCGCCCTTCTGGAGCCCCTTTTCCACGACCACGAAGTCCTGGTTGGAGGGCCCGAGGACCACCTCGCGGGGCTGGATCCGGCGCCCCGCCACGTAGACGAGCGCCCGCCCCTCCCGCTCGAAGACCGCCTCCAGGGGGACGAAGAGGGCTTTCTGGCGCTCCTCGACCTGGATCTCCACCCGCGCGGTCATGCCCGGCCGCAGGCGAGGCTCGGACTCGTTGATCTGGATGGTGACCCCGAAGAACTTGGTCCCCCGCCGCTCCTTTTCCTCCTGGGCGAGGGTGCCCACCAGGGTGACGCTGCCCGTGAGCTTGAGGTCGGGGTAGGCCTCCACCCGCACCCGGACCTTCTGGGTGCGCTCCACCTTGTGGATGTCGGTCTCGCGCACCTTCGTTTCCACCACCATCCGGGAGATGTCGGGGAGGATGAGGAGGGGCTGGTTGGCCCACACCTGGTCCCCCACCTGGGGCTTGCGCTGCTCGGAGCCGAAGAAGACGTCGCGGTAGACCACGATCCCGGGCACGTCCGCCCGGACCTCGGTGCGGGCCAGTTGCTGCTTGGCCAGCTCGAGCTTGCTGGCCGCCTCCGCGATCCGGCTATCCGCGGAGTCGATGGCGGCCTGTTTCTGGCCCAGGCGGTAGGAGGAGGCGGTCTCCAGCTGGCGCAGGGTCTCCTTGCTGGCCAGGGCGTCGGACTTGGCCTGGGAGAGCTCCAGCGGCCGCCCGAAGTTCATGAGGGAGTCCCGGCGCCGCTGAGCCAGGGTCAGCTCCTCCTTGGCGTGGCTCACCAGCTGCTCCGCCCGTTCCAGCTCCACCTTGGTGATGAAGCCCTCGGTCAGGAGCGGCTTCAGGTCGGCGAGCGCGGTCTGGGCCTTCTGGAGCTCTCGCTCCGCGTTGGCCACCGCCACCACCGCCTCCTCCTCCTTGAGCCGGCCCTTGCCCTGCTCGACGTCCTTCTGCTCCAGGTCGCTGCGATCCACCTTGAGGCGCGCGGCCTGGATCTCCTCCTGGTTCTGGATCGCTTGCAGCTTGATCTCCTGGCGCGCTTTCTGCAGGTCGGCCTGGGCCTGGGCGAGAAGGGCCTGGTTGCGGCGGATGTCCTCCTCGAAGGGGGCGGCGTCGAAGAGGATGAGCAGGTCCCCCTTCTGGACCATCTTCCCCTCCGGGGCCAGGGCCACGATCTTGGCCTGGTTGCTCTGTATGGTCGAGGTGTAGGTCATGGAGCGGAGGGCCTGCAGGGTCCCCGCCTCCACGATCGACACCTGGAAGGGCCCCTCCTGTACGGTGGCGGCGGCGACCCCCGCCCCCCCGCCCCCGCTCAGGGCGTAGAGGGGAAGGAAGAGGGCGACGGCGGCCCCGACCAGGACGGCGGCGGCGACCCGCGGCCGCCGGCGGGCCGCGGCGAGAGTCGCGGTGAGAGCCACCGTGAGGTTCTCCCGCGTCCAGTTCCGGGGGCGGAACCAAGGCCGCGCCTCCCGCACGAGGGTGTGGGCGGCGCGGGAGGCGCCGTCCCTTGCCCGCTCCAGGGCCCGGCGGGCCCGCTCCGCGGCTAGGCCTATGGAGATCGAGCTCACGGCGCGAACTCCTTGGCCACGTCCAGGACCCCGGTGGCCCGGCGGAGCTCGACCAGGGCCACCTTGTAGCTGGCGAGCAGGCCCACAAGGGCGCTGCGGGCCAGGACCAGGCTGCCTTCGGCATCCACCACGTCGAAGTTCGAGGCCAGGCCGCGCTGGTAGCGCAGGTTGGCCAGCCGGCGCTGCTGGGCCGCCACCTCCACTCCTTGCCTCTGCAGCTCCACGCTCTTGCGAATCCGTTCCAGCTCGCGCACGGCCGCCCGCACGTCCGTCTCGACCTCCATCTCCTTCTGGGTCACCGCCCGCTGGTGGGCCTGCACGTCGAGGTCCGCCACCGCCGCCGCAACTTTCTCCGCGGAGCGCTCCAGGGAGTAGGCGGTGCTCAGGGAGACGCTCACCCGGGTGTCGCCGGTGCGCAGGGCGTCGCCGTAGGAGGGGCCGAATCCCAGCTGGCTGACGTTCAGGCTCACGTCCAGCTGGGGGAGGAGGCTCTGCTTGGCCAAGGACGCGGCGCGCTCCGAGTCCCTCACCTGATCGCGGACCTCCTTCAGGTCCAGCCGTTTCTCGAAGGCCCGGGCCACCATGACCTCCAAGGGCTCCACCTGGTCGGGGGGCATCTCCTCGAGCGTCACCCCTTGGGGCTCCAAAGGGTGGCTGGGGGCCAGGCCCAGAAGGAAGCGGAACTGCTCCAGGGCCGCCTGCAGGGCCGCCTCCGACCGGACCAGGGAGTCCGAGGTCTGGGAGGCCTGGATCTGGGCCCGGAACACGTCCAGCTTGCTCACGAGCCCGATCTTGAGCCGGGCCTCGGAGGCGCGGAGCAGGCTCTCGCTGCGCTTCAGGCTCTGGCGCGACACGGTCAGGAGCTGACGCTGAGCCACCACCGCGTAGAAGGAGGAGGTGACCTGGATGGCCAGCCGCTGGCGGGCCAGCTCCAAGTTCCGCTCCTGTCCCTCGAGCCCGCGCCGGCTGTTCACGAGGTCGAAGTTGGTGGCATTGGGCCCGAAGCCGCGGAGGATGGGCTGGGTCAAGATCAGCCGCAGATCCGAGGAGCGGGCGGTGGGCGAATCGGCCTGGGGGACGGAGCTCAAGGTGCCGGTGGCGGTGAGGCTGGCCCCGCTCCAGGGCAGCTTCTGGAAGAGATCCAGGCCGAAGGCGGTGTTGTCCGAGGAGTGCTGGTAGCGGGGGGTGAGCTTCGGGTAGAACTGGGCCTTCGCTGCCGACTCGCGCAGCTTCGCGGCCTGGACGCTGTCCACGGCGCCTAGGAGGCCGAAATTGTGCTCGAGGGAGATCGACACCGCCTCGGCCAGATTCACGGTGGGGGCCCCCGGCGTGGGCCCCACCAGAGCCTCCTCGGGCTCCTGGGGCTCCTGGGGCTCCGGACCCGTGGGCTCGGGGGAAGCCTCCGGCGGTGCGGGTGGCTGCTGTGCCTCCCCGACTCCCGCGACGAGTGCCCCCAGAAGGCTCATGGCCAGCAGTCCGGCCCGTCCGATCATCACGCAGGGATCAGAGTATCCAGCCCTTCCCAGGCCGTCAAATGGGGGTTTGCGCGGAGGTAGAGCGTGCTGATAGGCTCGCCTGCGGACTTAAGAAAGGGTCCAAGGCCATGAACGTCGCGCGTTGCCGGCCCGCCCTCGTCCTCCTCCTGGCCCTCGGCGCTCCCCTCTGGGCGGCGGACAAGCCCCAGATCGACGTCCAGGAGCTCACCCTCGGCAACGGCATGAAATGGCTGCTCTTCGAGCGCCACCAGTCCCCCACCGTGACCGCAGGGTGGACGGCGCGCGTGGGCTCCGCCAACGAGAAGGAGGGCATCACCGGGATCAGCCACTTCTTCGAGCACATGATGTTCAAGGGTACCCGCGTCATCGGGACCAAGGACATCGCGGCCGACCTCAAGCTCATCCAGGAGCAAGAGAAGGTTCAGGAGGCCATGAGGGCGGAGATGGCGATCATGCGGGAGCGCCTGCGCCGGGGCGAGGTCGACGACCTCCTCCGGCCGGAGGCGAAGACCGAGCGCTACCGGCAGCTGGAGGCGCAGTTCGCCGACCTCGTGCAGAAGCAGCGGGAGATCCTGATCAAGGATGAGCTCTCCCAGATCTACACCAAGAACGGGGGCGAGGGCTTGAACGCCTTCACCACCGAGGACCAGACCACCTACTTCGTGCGCGTGCCCAGCAACCGCCTCGAGCTCTGGGCCTGGCTGGAGTCGGACCGGCTGCTCAACCCGGTCCTGCGCGAGTTCTACAGCGAGCGTGACGTGGTATTCGAGGAGCGCCGCATGCGCACGGAGTCCACGCCCCTGGGCAAGTACGACGAGGCCTTCAACGCCGTCTTCTGGGAGGCCCATCCCTACCGCTGGCCGGTGGTGGGGTGGCCCTCCGACATCCCCCTCTACAGCCTGGCCCAGGCCCGCGACTACTTCGCGACCTACTACGCCCCCAACAACCTCACGGGGGCCCTGGTGGGGGACTTCAAGGTCTCGGAGGCGCGCCCGCTGCTGGAGCGCTACTTCGGCCGCATCCCCCGGGGCGCGGCCGATCCCCCCCCGGTGGTAACGCTGGAGCCCAAGCAGATCGGCGAAAAGCGGTATCTGGCGGAGGCCGAGACCTCCCCCACCGTTCGCATCTGGTGGAAGGGCGTCCCCTTCGTCCACAAGGACGCCTCCGCCCTGGACCTCCTGAGCGACGTCCTCAGCGGGCGCACCGGCCGCCTGTACAAGGGGCTCGTGCTCGGGCGACGCATCGCAAACGAGGTCTCAGCT
>DATMML010000078.1 GCA_035570235.1 Vicinamibacteria bacterium
AATAAAGCGCCCATAGCTCAGCAGGATAGAGCAACGGTTTCCTAAACCGTAGGTCGGCTGTTCGAATCAGCCTGGGCGCACCAACTCCGTCAACAACTCCCGCAAACGCTTCAAGGCTAGCGCCGGCGTAAGGCTACCGGACGCCAAACAGCTGACATGGTCCGAGGAGTGAGAACGGAGGCTTACCTCGGGGCCTCAATGCGGCCAACTAGCGCGAGCGATAGTCCCTTGCCCGGGCGTGCTGGAGAGCTCGAGCGTTCCGCCGGACGCTTCCGCGATTGCCCTGACGAGAGTCAGCCCCAGCCCCGATCCCTGCTGTTCCAAGACCAGCCGATTGAACTGACGGAACGCTCCTACCTGGGCGATCTCGTCGGCCGTCAGCCCGCGGCCATGGTCCACGACTTCCAGCGCAACCCGTCCCCTAACTGCTCCCAAAGCCACCAGGACTCGCTTGCCCGCGTCGCTGAACTTGAGCGCGTTGTCAACAAGCTCGGACACGATCTTGCCCGCGTACAACGGAGCGAGGGGCAGGTCCACACCCGCTAGGGTGAGATCTAGGTCTTGGTCTCGACCGTGCTCGCGGGCGCGGTCCCGGGCACTGTTGCCCACGTGGTCACCCCCGCAACGGCCAGAGAATGCAAGAGCATCTAGCCCTGCCGTGCCCAGCCGTTTGAGTTCCAGGCCCACGTGCAACAAGTAGTTCTCAACCATCCGGTTCAGGCGTTGTCCGGCCTTGTTGATCGCGGTTGCCATCTCCGCGACCTCTTTGGGTGCCAGTTCATCGCACAAGTCCCGCAGGAGCTCACTCCCTCCAAGGATCACGGTGAGAGGGGTACGGAGTTCGTGCGGAAGCAGGAAAGCCAGGTTGCGTTGGATCTCATCGATTCGCCGGTCCGCGTCACGGCGGGTGGCATCGAGACGTGCAAGCCGGGCCTCCACCGCCTTGACCAAATCCTCGTCAGAAACGGGCTTGGTCAAGTAGTCGTCGGCGCCCATGCTAATTGCGGCTCGGGCGTGATACTCCGCGGGCAATCCGGTCAAGAACAGGAATGGTGTCGAGGCGAAACGTGAGTCTGCCCTAAGCGCCGCAAGTACCGCATATCCGTCCATTCCTGGCATAGTCACGTCGCAGAGCACCAAGTCCGGACGCGCGCGCCGCGCGGCCTCGATGCCCGCGGGGCCACTGGCCGCCTGGATGACGTCGTGGCCAGCCTCGCCAAGAATGTGGGCAAAGACGTTGCCCAGCTGCGTGTCGTCGTCAATGAGCAACAACCGGGCCATTCTGGGCGCCCTCAGTTCCGAAGTATTAGAGCCGATCCCCCTGGCCGTGCCAAGTGCGGCTGTCAGTCTGATCGCGCAGGAGGACTGTGCCCCTATGCCGGCCGAAATCGCGTCACTGAATGCTTGATCTACCCTAGAGAAGTCACCAACGACAGATCCCGACAGGCCGCTGACGTACGACCTTGGCGCCCGGCTGTCCACTCTGCTCGTCGGTCAGTCCAGCACTTCGCGGACCCGACGCGCGAGCATTTCGGCCGTGAATGGCTTTTGAAGGAACGCCATGTCTGCCGCGAGCACGCCATGCAGAACCACGGCGTCATCAGTGTAGCCCGACATGTAGAGGACGCGGACCTCCGGCCGCGAGGCCCGTATCTCCTGAGCCAGCTCTCGTCCACTCATCAGCGGCATGACAACGTCAGTCAGCAGAAGGTGGACAGGAGCGGGGTGGCGCTGGCTGATCTTCAGGGCCTCCACCCCGTGACGGGCCTCGAGGACGGTATATCCGGCGGCTTCGAGGCACTCCCGAACGAAGCCTCGCAGGCTCGCTTCGTCCTCGACGAGCAGGATCGTCTCCGAGCCTCGTGGCAGCTCGCCTTCGGCCGGCGGTGGCGTCTGGGCATCTGCCTCGGGCGCGTCGGCGCGGGGCAGGTAGATCTTGAACGTTGTGCCATTGTCCGGCTCGCTGTAGACCCAGATGTGCCCGCCGCTCTGCTTCACAATCCCGTGCACGGTCGCGAGCCCGAGCCCCGTACCCTTGCCGAGCTCCTTGGTCGTGAAGAACGGCTCGAAGACCCGGGCTTGGACCTCAGGGGTCATGCCGTGGCCGGTGTCGCTGACGGCCAGCATCACATACCGGCCCGGCTCGACGCCCGCGTGACGGCCTGCGTACGTCCGGTCCAGGGCGACGTTGCCGGTCTCGATCGTGAGCCGCCCTCCCCGCGGCATCGCGTCGCGGGCGTTCACGGCCAGGTTCATCAGGACTTGATCCATCTGCCCGGGGTCTGCCCTCACCGGTCCCAGCTGGTCGTCGCACACCGTAAGGAGCTGGATGTCCTCGCCGATCAGCCGCCGCAACATGTTTTCTGTTTCGCCCACCACTGCGTTCAAGTCGAGGATCCGTGGCTGGAGCACCTGTTTTCGACTGAAGGCCAGGAGCTGGCGGGTTAGTCCGGCCGCCCTTTCGGCGGCTTTGACGATGTCGTCGACATACTTCGCGAGACGCGGGTCTGCGGAGACGCTCTTACGCATCAAGCCGGCGTAGCCGGTGATGATGCCGAGCAAGTTGTTGAAGTCGTGCGCGACGCCGCCGGCCAGCCGCCCCATCGACTCCATCTTCTGTGACTGGAGGAGCTGGGCCTCGAGGCTCCGCTTCTCGGTGACGTCGGACACGAGCGCCAGCCACGCCGGCCGGCCCTGGAAGGTGATCGGGCTGGCCGCGATCTCTACCTCAATCACCGAGCCGCCCTTCTTGCGGTGCCTCGTTGAGGAGAGAACTTGATAGGTGGCATCGCCCGTCTTGTCGCGGCTGCGGTCGTAGTCGGTCAACAGGGCGGGAACCTCCTCGGGCACTCGGATTTCCTTGACGGTCATGGCCAGGAACTCGTCTCGCGAGTAGCCGTAGTGCCGCAGGGAGGCGTCATTAACCGCAAGGAAAGCGAAGGTCTCCTGGTCGAAGACGGCCACCGGATGTGGGTTGCTGTCGAAGAGCAGCCTGTATTGCTGCTCGCTTTGCTGTAGCCTGAGCTCGGCGTCCTTCCGCGGCGTCACGTCGGACCACGAACCCACCACCTCGGGCTGCCCCCTCTCGTCAGGGATCAAGACCTGCTCGTCACGGATCCAGCCGTAGGTGCCGTCTTTGTATCGGAAGCGGTACTCCCGGACCACATAGCCCTTCGACAGGAGTATCGGGAGCTGGGCAAGGACGCCCGCGCGATCGGCCGGATGAACGCGCTCGTCCCACCAGTCTGGAGTGGTGACGTCCTCTGGGGTGTATCCGCTGAGGCGCTCGATGTTTTCGCTCGCCCAGGTGGGGATCAACTTCTCGGCTTCGACCCGCAGGGAGTAGAGCACTGCCGGGCTCGAGGAGACGAGGTGATGGAGGCGCTGTTGGGCGTCCCGGAGCGCCGCCGCGACCCGGTTCCGCTCGGTGACGTCGCGCCCGATGGACAGCACATACGCCTTCCCTTCTATCTCGTTCACCGACATTGAGAAGTCCACTTCGACCAGGGCTCCATCGCCGCGGCGGAGGAGGACGTTTTCGTTACGGCCTCCGCCTGAGGCCACCGTCTCCTGGAATTGCCGGACGTTCTCGGGCGTCTCGACCACTGGGAAGGGCGCAAAGTCGGAGATGTGCCGGCCGATCAGCCGGTCGTGGGGGAGGGCGAGGAGCCTCTCCATCTGGTGATTGGCCTCCAAGATCACGCCCTCCTGGTTCAGGACGCAGATTGCGTCCTTGGCCTGTTCCATGAGGGCCCTATACCGTCCTTCCGAGGCGGCGGCGCGATTGAGCGACTGGCCGAGGGCGACGGTCTGGCCAAACTGCAGGGCGAGGGTACGGGCGAAGCCTGTCCAGGCGTTCTCCGAGAGATCATGGCTGTCGGACGCCAGGACCAGCTCCCCAAAGGTCTCGCCGAGGACGACAAAGGGCACGACGAGTGCTGAGGATTGGCCGAGGCGGGCCAGAAAGTCGCGCATGTCCGGATCTGCAGACGCGGTCCCGGCAGAGAAGGCGACCGCGTGCCCTCCCTCTACGATCCGGCGGATGAGCTCGGGATGGCCGAAGCAGACCTCGGCGTCCGCCTTCCGATCCGCCGGGATGCCAAACTGCGCCTGGAGGCGACGGCCGCCGCCCGGATCCGCGAGGTAGAGCAGTCCCGTCGAGAGGCCAGCCGCGTCGAGGCAGTGGACGAGGACGTCCCCGATGATCTGCGTCACGTCTTTCGGCTGCGCTAGCACTTCAGAGAGGCCCCGGATGATCGAGAGCGCTGTGGCCTGGATGGCAGCCTGTCGCAGCAGGACCTCGTTGCGGGCGCTTTGCCGCTCGAGCTGGACTTGCAGCCGCTCCCGGTGGAGGGCGGTGACCCGCGCGTCGCTCACGATCGCGGGGGGAGGTCCGGTCCGGCGAAGATGCTCGTCCAGCGCGGCGGCGGCGTCCCGCAAGTCCGGCGTGCGGACCACAAGCGCGTTAGCTCCCATCTTCCGGGCCAGATCCCGGTCCGCTTCGTCCACGTAAGCCGATGAGACGAGGACGATCGGAATGGCGGCGAGAACAGGTTCACGGCGGGCCTCGCCGCAGAACGTGAAGCCGTCCATCGATGGCATCATCACATCCGCGAGAATGGCATCCGGCGGCCGGCGTCGGGCCAGCTCGAGGCCCTCCGCGCCCCCCGCCGCCATCTCCACCTCGTACCCCGCTTGCTTGAGGCGGAAGGAGGCGAGCTTGCGGTTCAAGAGCTCGTCGTCGACGACCAGGACGCGCCTGCCCGAAGCTTGGCCCTCGGGGGCTGACAGCTGGGAGCGAACGACCTCGAGTAACCGCGAGGGCTCCACCGGCTTGGCGAGGAACTGGGTGGAGACGCCGCTCACTGCCTGCAGCTCCTCCAGGCGAGACACCATGCCGGTAACGACGATGGCTGGGAGCTCTGGGGCGGCTGTGCGGCTCCGGATCTCGGCCAGGAGCCGGAGACCGTCCGTGTCCGGCAGCACAAAATCCAGAACGAGCAGGTCGGGGCGGCGAGCGGCGGACGCTTCCAGGGCGGCGCGGCCATCTGCCGTGTCGACGACGTCGTAGCCCTCGGCCTCCAGGGCGAACCGCAGCATCTTGCGGGTGATTGGGTTGTCTTCCACGAGCAGGATGGTGGGGGAGGTCATGCTGAGGGCACACTCCCCCCCCCCGCGAGGTAGCCCGCGACTACTCCGGGCAGCGCCCGAGTGTCGATGGGCTTGGCGATGTAGCCGTCGCAGCCGGCGGCCCGAGCCTTTTCCTCGTCACCCTTCATCGCGTAGGCAGTGAGGGCAAGAATGACGACGCCGCTCCTTGCCGGATCGGCCTTGAGCCGCCGCGTCAGCTCAAAGCCGTCCATGCCGGGCAGTTGAAGGTCCATCAGGATGAGGCGGGGACGGAAGGTCCGGAGGGCCACTAGCGCGTCCTCAGCGTCCGCCGCCGTCCTTACTTCATAGCCTTCGCGGCTGAGCACCACTCGCGCCAGCTTCAGATTGGCTGGGTTGTCGTCCACGATCAAGATCGGCTCACCGGCCACGGAAGCCCCCTACCCAGTCGGCGGGCGGAGAGACGGAGCAACGAGTCGCCCCAGGACCTCGACTAGCGATCCCGCCCCCTCGCCCTTCAAGACGACGCTCTCCGCGGTAGCCGCGAGCCGCCGCCGCTCCGCATCGCTGATGTCCTTCTCTGTCCAGACGATCACGGGAATGCCGATGCCGCCCGGTTTGCGTCTCAGAAGCTCGAGAAAATCGAAGCCATTCATTCCAGGCATCACGAGATCGAGGACGATGGCGGCGGGCACCTCCTGCTCCACTGCCTCGAGGCCGCTCTCGCCATCGCTCCTACAGACGGGGCGGAAGCCGGCATCGCGAAGACTGCGCTCCGCCAGCTTCAATGCCTGTGGATCGTCGTCCACGAGCAGGACTGGCCGGCTGCCGGCTGCCGTCACAGCGGCTCGCGCGAGCCCGCCAAGGAGTTCCTCGGCGCTGACTGGTTTGATGAGAAAGTCGGCAACGTGATAGCCGGCGGAGAACCCTTTGTCGGCCAGGACGGTCGCGACGATCACCGGGGTCTGACGGTTCGGCCCCTCGGTGCGGATGGCCCGGAGGACTTCGTGGCCGCCGACGTCGGGCAACAGAAGGTCGAGTGTGATTGCGTTGAAGGCCTGCTCCCGGGCCCGGGTGATAGCCGCCGCCCCCGTCGCCACGCACTCGACGGCATACCCGGCGCGCGACAGCGTCTGCACTAGCCATTGCTGATCACGCGGATCATCCTCGATGACAAGGATCCTCGGCAACGTGCTTGTTAGAGGGGTGTCCCTTATGGGCACGGCCGTGGTCGCTTCGCCGCAACGGGGCAGGATCGCGAAGAACACGCTGCCTGCGCCGGGGCGGGACCGGACGCCGACGCGTCCACCCTGGGCCTCGACGATCCGCTTCGTCAATGCGAGCCCAAGACCTGTGCCCGCGTACTTCTTCGTCGTGCTCGCATCGAGCTGCTGGAACTCGACGAAGAGGCGATCTTGGTCTTCGGCGCGAATTCCGATCCCGGTGTCCTCCACTTCCAGACGGAAGGCGTCGGCGTCTTCGGGCGCCGCACGCATCGTTACGGTGCCGCCTTCGGGCGTGAACTTCAGCGCGTTCGAGAGGTAGTTGTAGAGGACCTGCTTGAGCTTGGCGGAGTCCAGGACGACGGGGCTTATCCCGGGGGCGATTTGGAGGGTGACCGTGATCCGCTTTGACGCGGCAAGGCTGCGGAGGATGTCTCGGATTTCGGTCACTACCTTTTCGATATCGAGCACTTCCGGGCGAAACTCCATCTTGCCCGCTTCGATCTTGGAGAGGTCCAGCACATCGTTGATGAGCTGCAAGAGGTGGCGGGAGCTGGTCAGGATGTCGCCGAGGAACTCCTTCTGTTCGGCCAGGACGGGCCCGACCTTACCGTCGTGCATCAGCTCGGCAAAGCCTATGATGGCGTTGAGCGGAGTCCTCAGTTCGTGGGACATGTTGGCCAAGAACTCGCTCTTTAGGCGGTTGGCCTCTTGCAAGCTCCGGTGGCGCTGCTGCTCGAGGCGCTTGCGCTCGGTGATGTCACGTATGGCGCTCGAGACCAGGACGCCCTCTTCGGTCTGCAGGGGGCTCAGACTGATCTCCACGGGGAACTCGCTCCC
The DNA here is from genome assembly GCA_035570235.1 of Vicinamibacteria bacterium. NCBI lineage: Bacteria > Pseudomonadati > Acidobacteriota > Vicinamibacteria > Vicinamibacteria bacterium. The sequence goes on from DATMML010000078.1 coordinate 7,173, forward strand.
GTCCTTCCTCAAGCCATAAAGCTCAAGGCCCGCTCCCATGCCGCGCGCCTTAGGGTCGGCGAAGAACTGCGTTCGGTGGTCGGGGTGCTTCGCACGGAAGCGCCCGGGGACCAACATCTCTACTTGCTGGCCCAGAAGCTCCTCCCGTTGGTAGCCAAAGAGCCTCTCGGCCTGGCTATTGACCAGCTCAATGCGTCCTTGCCGGTTCACGATGACGATCGCGTCTGGTGCCGCTTCCAAGAGCCCGCGGAACTTCTCCTCCGCCCGCTTCCGCTGCGTAATATCCCGGATCGCGCTCGAGACCAGGACGCCTTCCTCGGTCTCCAGCGGGCTGAGGCTGATCTCGACCGGGAACTCCGTTCCGTTCTTGCGTCTCCCGTAGAGCTCCATGCCCCTGCCCATGTCGCGGACCTTCGGATCGCCGAAGAATTGACGGCGGTGGTCCGGATGCTTCGGGCGGAAACGCTCGGGCACGAGAATCTCGACTTCCTGGCCGAGCAGCTCATCTCGCTGGTACCCGAAGAGCTTTTCTACCTGGCCGTTGACCAGCTCGATGCGTCCTTGCCGGTTCACGATTACGATCGCGTCCGGTGCCGCTTCCAAGAGCCCGCGGAACTTGGCTTCGACACGCCGCCTCTGGCTGACATCGCGGATGGCGGCAGTGGCGAACGTGCCCTCGTCCATTTGCATCGGGCTCAGGCTGATCTCGGCGGGAAACTCGGTGCCATCTTTGCGCCGTCCCGACAGGTCGAGGCCCTTGCCCATCGGCCTCGGCTTCGGGTCGCGGAAGTACCCCCGCCGATGGGCCGGATGGTTCGGGCGGAAACGCTCCGGAACGAGCATCTCGACGGGTGCTCCGAGCAGCTCCTCCCGTGTGTACCCGAAGAGCCTCTCCGTCTGGCCATTCACGAGGACCAGCCGCCCGTCCTCGTTCATGATGACCATCGCATCCGGCGCGGCCTCCAGCAGCCCGCGGAACTTGGCGTCCAGGCGCTGCGACTGGCGCAAGTAGGCAAGGTGAGAAATGTCGCGGTCGTTCTTCGCGATCAATGTTCGGCCTTGGGCGTCGCTCACGGGTCGGAGTGACACGGCGACGGGCACAGTCGATCCGTCCTTCCTGACGCGGGCGGATTCGTATACGGCGGCACCCATGGCGGCCGCCTTTTGGATCTGCTCCCGCGTCTCTGTCGCCCGCTCCGGAGGGATGATCAAATCGAAGATCGATCGATGCGTCGCCTCCTGCTCGGAATATCCAAATAAGATCTCGGCCCCCCGATTCCACGAAAGGATCTCGCCCTCGGGTGTGACGACGACGAGAGCGCCGATGAAGTGCTGTAGGACTTCCGGATCGATCGTCGGCGGATCCGGGATCATATGTCCTCACAGGGGGCGAGGTTCACGGGTTGGGGGCGGGGACTGCTATGAAGCACGCTTGACCCTTGGTTGCATCTCCACCTGAAGAGCCGTTCCGCTTGGGCGGTGGTGAGTATCAGGTGCCCGGCCTGGTTCATGATGACCATGGCGTCGGGCGCGTCCTCCAGGAGGCCGCGGAACTTGGCTTTCAGGAGGTTCAACTCCCGTGCCAAGCGGTGTGGCGGGCCGATCTTGGGACGCGGGTTCCGGTGTTCCCGAGGCATAGCCCCTCCTGCTGAGGGGCGCGCGCGCCTTGGATGGCTTCCCAATAGAAGCGAAGCCAATCGGCTGACCCCGGAGGGATTCGGGAGGGGCAGTCACTTCACTCTGAGCCGAGCGCCGTCCCTTAACAAACTTTACAGCGGAAGTGCGCTGTGTCAAGAGGGGAAACCCCGACGGCCTTGAGGGGCTCCGATTTACGCCGCGCGCGCTAGGTGAGGCCTAGTTCAGGCTTCGGTATGGAACTTGAGACCTTGCTCGGCGGTGCCCAAGGAACGGGCACACCGCGGCCGTGAGATCTTGGGCGCCAGCCTTGCGCTGCGAACGGTTGGTTAACCTCGCGAAGCGATGAGATACCTCTCTGCATTGCTTGAGGAATCTGTGCACCGACAATCGCCGCGGCGTACGGCGGCGTGATGTTCCTTGGCAAGACCACCAACCGCCCAAACAAGGGACGACCTCCCAGAAGGCCCCGATCAAAGGGCCCGGCTCCCCACAGTACGAACAGTGCGCCCCGGTCAGGGCCCAGATGTCCGACCTTTGCCTGCCACGACTATCGCGCGCGGGCCGGCCACCACATCGTGCCTTCGCAGGCGGAGCCAGCGGGTCAGCGCCGAACCTGAGGCCGGAAGTTCGGGCCAGGGCACGACAGATGGCGTCGAGGATCCTCTTGAGGATCTCGTGGGAACCGGTTCTCGGCCGGGCCTGTTCGATGGGCTGGCCTGGTCCGACCTCCGGGCGGTCAGCAGTCACGTAAACTCCCCTATGACTCTGCCTCCTCGGTTGGCCAGCATGGCGAACCCTCAGCCGCACCGGTGCCTCAGGGTTTGATTGCTGGACTGCGCTGAAACGGTAACCTGCTACCACGCTGCTACTATCTCGTCCGGCCTGAGCGGGTCTCACGGAGTATCGTCCTCCGGCTTTCTCTCGTTCTCAAGATCGCTTCTACCTCCGGGGACCTCCTGGGATGTCTCGCGGAGCGAGTTCCTAAACCGTAGGCGGCTGTTCGAATCAGCCTGGGCGCACCATCACTTACAGAACATTCGGGATCGAGAAAAGGCTCTGGGGTTGTTCTGCGGGTTGCAAGTGCGCGACGACGTCCTTGCAGCGGTGCGGCCGCTGGGGCGCCTGCCAGCTTCAATGATGGAATGGACTCCTCCTGCGACTTGATCGGCATCGATGTGCCAAAGTCGCTGCCTGTCACAGCAAAAGGAGGAGTCCAACTGAACGATACTCTGGTTGGGGTCGATCTCGCAAAGGCAATCTTCCAGCTCGCCATCTCCCGCCGCCCGGGTCGCTTCGAGGATCACCCGCGCCTGACGCGGGACCAGTTTCTGCCCTTTTTCGCCCAACTGCCAGTGGCGATCGTGATCATGGAGGCGTGCGGCACTTGCCACTACTGGGCGCGCAAGGTGCGAGAGCTCGGGCACGCCGTGGTCCTGCTGCCCCCGGGGCAAGTTCGCCCCTTCGTACGGCGCAACAAGACCGACCGCGCGGATGCCAAGGCCTTGGTGGACGCCTATCGCAACGGCGAGATCCGCCCGGTGCCGGTCAAGACGCCAGAACAACAGGTGCTCACCTCCCTGCACCGACTGCGCGAGGGATGGATGGCTCAGCGCACCGCGCGCCTGAACGCCTTGCGTGGGCTGCTGCGCGAGCAGGGAGTCTTCATTCGAGTCGGAGCCAACGAAGTGGTGCCTGCGGTGTGGGCCCTGATCGAGGACGCCGACTCCGAGCTGGCGATGCCGCTGCGCACTCTGTTCGCCGAGGCCTGCCAGGAGATTCGCGAAATCGAACGGCGCTTGGACCTTGTCGAGCGCGAGCTGGGCGCGCTCGCCCGCCAGTTGCCGGAGGTCGAGCGCTTGATGCAGATCCCCGGCATCGGTCTGATCATCGCCACCGCGCTGGTCGGCTTCGTGGGGGATCTGCGCCGCTTCCCCTCCGCCCGTCACTTCGCCAGCTACCTGGGCCTCACCCCACGCGAGTATTCGAG
>DATMML010000079.1 GCA_035570235.1 Vicinamibacteria bacterium
TATGCCCAAGGCGGAGATGGGGCAGGGCGTGATGACGGGGTTGCCGATGCTTCTCGCCGAGGAGCTCGACGTCGAGTGGGCTGACGTCCGCGTGGAACAGGCGCCGACAGACCCCAACATCTATCGGCACGGGACCGGCAGCAGCTCCAGCACTCGCACGTCCTGGCTGCCCCTTCGGCAGGCCGCCGCTGCCGCCCGCGGCCTCCTGCTGCAGGCAGCGGCAGGGCGTTGGATGGAGGATCCCCTGCGCTGCCGGACAGAAGCGGGAAGCGTTATCGGACCGGCGTCGCAGCGCGCCCGCTACGCGGACCTCGTCGAGGCCGCGGCCCTCCTGCCCGTGCCCGATCTCACGAAGGTCCCGCTCAAGGAGCCGTCGAAGTTCCAGATCCTTGGCAAGCCGATCCCACGGGTGGACGTGCCATCGAAGGTGGACGGCAGCGCAGAATTCGGCATCGACGTCCGCCTCCCGGGCATGCTGCGGGCGGTGGTGGCTCGCTGCCCGGCCTTTGGCGGACGCGTGAAGCGGTTCGATGCGGCGAAAGCGAAGGCCGTGGCCGGCGTCCGGCATGTTGTCGAGATCCCTTCTGTGGTTCGAGACGTCTTCTCCTGCGGCGGTGTGGCCGTCGTGGCCGACAACACCTGGGCCGCGCTCCAGGGGCGACAAGCGCTCGTCTTGGAGTGGGACGAAGGCGAGGGCGAGAGCAGCCAGGGTCTCTCCAAACAGTTCGAGCTGCTCCTGGCCAAGCCCGGCGCCGTCGTGCGCAACGACGGAGATGCGGCAGTAGCTCTGGCCGGGGCAGCGCACCGCGTGGAGGCCACATACGAGCTGCCCTTCGAGGCCCACGCGACTATGGAGCCCATGAATGCAACCGTCCATGTACGGAGGGGCGGCACCGAGGCCTGGGTCCCGACCCAGGACTCCGCCTTCACCCGGGAGATCCTGGCTCGCGTCCTCGGGCAGCCCTTGGAAGCCGTGATCGTGCACACGACCCTCCTCGGGGGCGGATTCGGCCGGCGTGCGGCCACCGACTTCGTGGTCGAAGCAGCACAGATCTCGCGGCTAGTCGGCGCCCCCGTGCAGGTGGTATGGACTCGGGAAGACGACATCCAGCACGACTTCTACCGGCCGGCCTCGATGCACCATCTCAGAGCCTCCCTCGACGCGAGAGGGCGTCCAACTGCCTGGTTCCACCGGATGGCGTCGACTTCGATCGCCGCCTTCCTAGACCCGCCCGAGACCGCCAAGCCAGCGGAAAGCGAGATCGGCGGAGCCGTCGATCTGCCCTACGCCATACCGTCGATACGGATGGAGTACTCCCCTGCCCCCAGTCAGGTGCCCGTCTCCTGGTGGCGCTCGGTCGAGAACTCCGTCAACGCTTTCGTGACCGAGTGTTTCCTGGACGAGCTGGCCGGGGCGGCCGAAATCGATCCCCTGACCTTCCGTCTGCAGCTCCTCGCCGAACCGCGCCAGGTACGCCAGCCGCCGGACTCCCCCGCGATCCTGGAGACGACCCGTTTACGTGCCGTGCTCGAGCGAGCGGCGTTGCGAGCCGGCTGGGGAACCCCGGTCACACCCGGCCATGGCCGCGGGCTGGCCTGCCATTTTTCCTACCGCACTTACGTGGCCCAGGTCGCCGAGGTTTCGGTCGCACACGGCGCCGTCCGCGTCCACCGCGTGCACCTCGTCGTCGACTGCGGGCGGGTGGTCAACCCCGACGTCGTCAAGGCCCAGATGGAGGGCGGCGTCGTCTTCGGGCTCTCAGCCGCGCTCAAGGGAGCGATCACGATCGCCAACGGCCGTATCCAGCAGAGCAACTTCCATGACTTCGAGGTGCTCCGGTTGCCAGAGGCGCCCGAGATCGACGTGGAGATCCTGGCTAGCGACGGGCCGCCGACTGGGGTCGGGGAGCCGGGCGTCCCGCCCATCGCGCCAGCGGTGGCCAACGCAGTGTTCGCCGCGACGGGCAAGCGTGTGCGTCGCCTGCCCATCCGGCTGTAAGAGCTCATCGCGCCAGCTCTACTGCGCAACGCGGAAGGCGTGTCAGGTAGTGCCGGTAAGTCTCGACGTCTTGCCTGTGCATCGCATGCTTAGGGTCAAGAGGAGAAAGAGCGATGGTCATCTATCAAGCCTGCCTCCACATCGCCCTCGCCGCCGTCCTCCAGGTCACGCCGAGCACCACGAACGGCTCGGTCCCGCGGCAGCTGAGCGACGATCTTGAGCACTACGTCTGGGACCTCACATCCTTCTATCCCGACCGAGCGGCTTGGGAGGCCGAGCGGCACACCATTCTAGAGAAGAGCGCCAACATCGGCCGCCTCCGCGACGGCATGGTCCGCGACGCGAAGAGCCTGGCCGACGCGCTCGACGAAGTGTCGGAGCTCCGGACCCGAGCCACAAAGATGACAATCTACGGCGAGCTCTCGCACAACCTCGACCGCCATTCCGCGGCGGCGGCGACGATCTACGACTCCGGGACCGCCCTCGCCGCCCAGATCGAATCCGCTTTGGCGTTCGTTCCAGAGGAGATCGCCAAGATCGGCGAGGAGCGTTTGGCCCGGTGGCTGGTACAAGAGCCGCGCCTCGAACGACACCGCATCCGCATCATGCGGATTGTGCGCGAGGCGCCGCATACCTTGTCCACCTCCGAACAGGGCTTGATCTCGAGTATGGGGCGCTGGCCACAGGTCTCGGCGGACGCCTTCGATGCCTTGCACGGTTCCGCCCTCGGGTGGCCGATGATGAGGGGTGTCGAGGGCAAAGACGTCGCTGTCAACTTGTACTCGTTCAAGACCCAGTTTCCACGGGAGAAGCGCGCCGAGGCCGCAACGGCATTCATGGCCCGTTTGAAGTCCTTTGAAAGTGTCTTCGGACTGCTCTATACCCGACGCATCGACGCCGACTTGACCATCGCCCGGCACCGCCGGTTCGCCGACGGTATCGACGCTCTCTGGTTCCTGCTCGACGCCATGCCGTCGGGCAGCGCGCGCCTCATGGTCGATCAGGCGCGGCAGAATTTGCCGGTGCTGCACCGCTACCACCAATTGCGCGCCCGTGCACTCGGCTTCGATCGCGCCTCGCACGCTCAGCAGTACATTCCCCCGCCTGACCTGGGGCAACGATTCGGCATCCGAGAGGCCCTCGAGATCGCTCTGTCCGCGACCGCTCCCCTGGGTTTGGCTTACGGACAACGCCTGCGGGCCGCCATCGACGCACACTGCATGCACCTACCTCCTTGGTCACAGAAGCGGGGGGTGTTTGAGATATTCCCGGGGATCGGTGTCACCCATCCCTACATGCTCACGAGTTTTCAGCCGACCTATAGGGGTGCCCGCCAGCTCACCGGCGCCCTTGTCAACATCATGAAGAATGTGGACATCCCATCCAACCGGATGCCCGACGGCCGAGACTTTCCGCCCACTTATGGCAACGGCGTCATCTACGTGGGCGACATGTTGTTCGATGACCTCGTGAGGGCGCGGGCCCCCGATCGACGCACTCGAGTCGCCGACGGCCTTCAGGCCCTCGACCTCATCTGGGACAACTTCTTTCTGACGGCGTTGATGACCGAGCTCGATGTCAAGGTGCAGCAACTAGTGATCGAAGGCAAGACCCCTACGGGAGAAGAAGTGTCGCAAATCTACCTGCACCTTCTCCATGAGTACGCCGGTCCAGCCATCACCGACGACGCTTTTGCCGCGGAGTGGATGACTTACGGTGTGACGTTCGGTTCGTACGAACATCAGTTCTGGGCGAGCGCCATCGCCGCCGCGGCCAATATCGTGGAGAAGATCAAGGCGGGCGATCCAAACGGGGTCAAGGCGGTCGATGAAGTCTACCGTCGTGGTAACAGCGATCGCAGCTACTACTTATTGCGCCAAGTAGGCATCGACATGTCGGCGCCGACAGCTTATCAACCGCTTTTCCGCCGGATGAACGCACTGCTGAGCGAGTTGGCGGCTGCGCTGGAGGAGACAGAGTGAAGAGGGGTTCTCGCGGGAGTTGCGCGGGTTCTGTAGCGCCTTGGGTGGGGCCCCTTCGGCTCCCCGCGGGCCCGCCTTCTCGATGGCGTACGAGGTCAACCATCGGAGGGCTTGGCCGAACGCGACCCCCCGGCAGCCGGTTGCGACCAGCAGAGGCTGCCCAAGGATATCGGACCTGCCTCGGCGTCGGTTCGCGGTACCGTGGCATCCTGACTCGCCCACATGACGGGCGCTACGGCCAGGAGGGCCGGAAGTAAGGCACGTGGAGCGTCGAGACCCCGCCGACGTTTGGCGGACGCCGCGGGAAGCGTGAACGGCACATTCAGGACGCCGACTCCGATTTGGCCCAGGACTCCCGGGGGCCCTCGCCGGCCCGCGAGTCGTTGATTACTGCCGTCGCGCAGCGAATCAAGTGCTAATAACCCCAATGTTGCAAGCCAGATGACGCCAAGGCGTCGGTGCGGTTGAGCGTCAAGGGCAAAGTGCCCTCCCTCCGCGCTTCGACCGCGAACGGCAGGGTCCCCACGCACGATCAGTGCCCCGAGCTCACAATCGGGCGCATCCCGAGTCCTCGTTGCACCCGCGATTGCGGACGAGCCACTACAGGTAGAGCCTTACAAGATCGTTTGCGGTCTCATCCGCTCTAGCGCCCGCTAAGTTAGACAGCGCGATCGCGGTCAGGCCCTCGCTCGGCAGATGAGTGACCCAGCAACAGCCGCCACCCTCGTGGCCCACAGCTTTATGCCCTGCGAGGTCCTGGATGGTCCATCCCAGCCCGTACGGAGCCGTTTTGCCTTCAGCTAGCGTCGCGGACGTCCACATCCGTTCGCAGCTACTCTTGGACAACAGCCCCGCATGAAGGGCCAGAAACAATCGGCTCAGGTCGGCCGTGGAGGTGTTCAGTCCGGCGGCGGGGTAATCCGTCGTGGAGTATGGCCAGATCCAGTTCCGCAGCCTGCCTGATTGCCGGCTATAAGCCGTTGCCGGGCGCCGCGGTACGAGCACACGCGAGTCCCCGAAATGCGTGGCTCCCATGCCGAGTGCTGCGAAGACTCGCTCGTCCAGGAATGCGTGAAAGGGCTTTCCGCTGAGTGCTTTCACGATTGCGCCGACGATCAGATATCCGGTCTGATTGTAGGCCCATTTTGTGCCCGGCTCGAACTCCAGCGGCAACTCAGAGGCGAATGCCATGATCTCGGCAGCGGTGAAGGTGTCGAGTTGGTCAGCATCCACGAAGTGATCTCGGCGCTTCTCCTTCTCCTGCCTCATCCTCAGGTTGGCAGACGGCGGGGGGAGCCCCGACGTGTGCTCCAGCAAGTGGTGCACCCTGATCTGGCGCCAGGCCGGTGAAGACTCTGGAAAGAACGCGGTAACTGGAGTGTGGAGGTTGAGCTTTCGATCTTCCACCAGCAGCATAGTGGCCAGGCCAGCAAAGATTTTGGTCACGGAGGCGATTTGATAAACTGATTCGCCGTCAGCAGGCAAGTCGAACTCGAGACTGGCTCTGCCGTAGCCCCGGTTCTTGACGACTGTGCCTTGCTTCACTACAGCAACCGACATACCAGGAATGCCGTACTTCTCCATCTGTCCCGCGACGTACCGGTCCGCGTCATCTTCCGGAGAAGTGGAGCTCGCTACCCTTGGAGCCAAGGCCCTGACTCCACTACCCACAAGAGTCGCAGCCATGGAGGTCCTGAGCGAGGATGAAAGGAACTGACGACGACCGCAGGGTTTATCTACGATTCCCATGGGCCCTCCTCGGGGTTAGACGGCCCGCGGGCGGGTTTAGTTAGGAGAGTGCGCCTAGCCCAGAAATGACTCGCGGGCTAGGACGCCGGAGCAAGCGGATTCGGGGTCTACGGTTCGTCCGGTGAACTCTTCGCATGCGTCCGGTCTCGCGTCCTCGTCAAACCATGTCCCAAGCCCTGCGCCAGCCCAGCTCTGGCCGAAAGAGTCCGATTCTTGTCCTGAAGCGACAGGCTACGGCGATACGAGCCGACCTAGACTCTTTGCGGATGCGAGTGACGCTCCACACTCCCGCGGCGCGATGGTCGTCGCCCTCGAGGAGATGCAGACACACTACGACACGCTGTGGAGCGTTGGCACCGACCACTAGTTGAGCGACATGTCCGACCTTCGCGTGCGTCGCTACGCACGGCACTTGGCGAGTCGACCGCCGTCGGCGGGGGCCCGGAGCGAGGAACCACAACGAACGAGTCAGGTGGCCTGCTCTCTTCGGTACTGCCTCCTCCTGACGACGAATGAGGTCACATGAGTAGCGTCTCCACGCGGTGGGCGTGCACCATCCCCTCACGCGGGGACCACGCGAAGATGGTGAAGTGGCCGTCTTGGGACGCCACCAAGGCCACGGCGTCGGGCTGGTCCTGCGCGAACTGTGCCGC
>DATMML010000080.1 GCA_035570235.1 Vicinamibacteria bacterium
GCGAGGCGTCGTGGCTCCCAATAGCGCAGAGCATCCGTGACGGCATCACGGATGCGTTGGCCAAAGCTGGTGCGCTCGGCTCCTGGGGCCGGGCTGTCCGGCGAGGCAGCGTCCGCCATCGCGCCTCTATCGCTGGACCAAGCGGCGAGGCCCTATTCGAGCCGGGCCCCCTTTGCAACGCATTTAGGCAGCTCATCCAAGGCCTCATTCCTGGCACCCCGTTGCACGTTCAGAGGGCATCTCACGTGGAGAACACGATCGTGTCGCGGCCACTCGTGCCCATTCCGATCTTCCGTTTTCTTGCCAGACGCTGCACACCCGCTTCGATCTCCTCCGACGAGAGGAGAGCCTTGAAGAGGGTTGCGAGCATGCGCACTCGAGCAAAGACGGCTCCCTTGAGGTAGGCCGCCAGAAACTCTTCTGCTGCTGTACTGACCGAGTAGCGGCTGGAGGCTTCGGTTAGGTCGGGGTGGGCTTCATGAAAGAAGTGGTAGGGATATCCTTCTTTGCTTAAGTAGGGGATCCCCGATTCGGGGATCTGGAACGGCCCGCGATCCACAAGGAGAAGGCGCTGGAGCTCCCCAAGTGCGGCATAGGCTGGGTCTCGCCGGGCGTCGAAGGGTAGGCCCAAGTGTTGGCGCAGGTCGCCCGCCGTTATCTCCTTTCTCTCACGGAGGAGAGAGAAAGCGGTCCGCGCGCCGACGCTGAGACCGGTTAGATCATTCAACGCGCGCCCGCGGCGAAGCAGTGCGTAAAGTGACGGCATCACGGAACGGTGAATCAGTGTCACTCGGTCGGCGACCACCTGCACTTCGATGGCGCAAGCCTCGCCCAACAGTCGATTGGTGAGGGCGATGCCACGAGTGAGGGCCGCCTTGTCCGGCTCGTGGCCTGCGAAAGCGCGATACAGGCTAGCAAGAGGCAGACCCTTGGTCGGGCCGTACCGAAGCGCGAGTCCTACATGTGAAAGAAAGCGCTCAGCGTCTCGAGGTTCACGGATCGCCTGGCCTTTAAGCCCAAGTGATTCGTCCTGCTTCTGCTGGAATCCACCGAGGTCGATTCCTTTTCGCGCGAGCTTCTCGCGCATCTCAGTGGCGCTTAGCCGAGCGTCTGTCGAACCCTTGGATGAGCTGCGGCGCCGGTGCGCGAATGCAGCTGCCGTGGCCTCGCCTCGGCCGCCAACGAACGGAGCGGATGGAGGCGGCCGCCGCGATCTCATCGAGTTCTTCGGCGGCGGCGGTAGCTCACGGCTTCTGCAGCTCCGCCACGAGGAGCGGGATCGCCCGGTCCAGATTCAGCGCATACGCATAGATGACAGCAAACAGCCGACCAAAAACGCCCACTCCCCATCCTTCGCCGTCGACCAGAAACTCTAGTTCAACTCGTTCAGGGCCTATCCCGTGGAAACGATGATCGTAATGCACAGTCAACCAAAGGAACGGGCCGACCCATTTCCAGTTGATACCCGGGTTCAGCTCCTCCATGCGAAAAGTGGAACGCACACCATTGGTTAGCTTGATGACGCCTTCCGAGTGCGACGTGAGGGCGCCAAGAGGCGTGACGTCGACTCTGCGAATGTGCCTGGCCCAACTAGGCCAGTCTGAGACTCGAGCCAGGTGTGCCCATGCCTTCTCGGGTGATGCGCGAACTGTGAAACGACGCTGCAGTAGTCTCATCGAGCTACCCGTCCCGCGTCCGCCGAAGGCCCGAGATCAGCCGGGACGGCCGCGTTCAGCTTGACCATTCGCGGGCCCTCGTCGGCGGCATGTCACCGTTCTACGGCGGCCACAGCATTCTACGGCTCTTCGACTCGACACGCGGCGAACCGTAGTGGCTTGCGGGCGCCGGCATTCACGGCTTCAGGTCCTCGGGGGTGCGCAGCTCGCCGCCGCGGACAACGTAGCGCAGCTTCCGGAAATTGCGGACATCTTGCGAGGGGTCCCCGCTCACCGCGATCAAGTCCGCGGCCTTCCCCTTCTCAATGGTGCCGATCTCGGCTTCGAGACCCAGGGCGCGGCTGGCCACGGCCGTCGATGCGGCGATCACTTGCATTGGCGTCATCCCCGCGGATTGCATCGCCTCCATCTCCGCATAGATGGCGGGGCCGTGGAGAGTGAGGGGGTTGCCGGCATCGGTGCCGGTGGCAATCGGGATTCCGGCGGCCACCAGCTTGGGCAGGTTAGAGGCCGCCACCCTCTCATCCTGGACCACGCGGTGCTCGCGAGCCTCAACGTTTGCCGCGTCGACGAGAGAGGCTTCGAGTGCAGCGGTGGAGGCTACCTTGACCAGGGTCGCCTCGTCCACGCAGTGGTTCGGGTCGTCCACGCTGGGAGCCTTCCGGTCGATCAGGGCACGGAACATCCGAACATATCCGCGACCCACGGTCAGAGTGGGGCTCAGGATCGTGCCCTGCTGACGGGCCAGGTCTAGAAACTCCTGATCGACGGGTACGTCCCAAACGCTGTGGACCAGGAGCTTTGCCCCCGCCCGCAGGGCCACCTTCGCCTCCGCGAGGCCCGTGGCGTGGACGATCAACGGGAGGCCCATATGGCGTGCCTCGTCACCCGCGGCCATAACCGCTTTCTCCGATGCCTCGACGGTCAGGGTCGGCGGCCGGACGATGTACCAGAGTTTCACCGCGTGCGCCCCTTGCGCACTCAAGTAGCGCACGGCCTCGCGGGCGGCGGTCTCGCTGGTCAGGGGCAGGAACTGGCGCTCTCCGGGCAGGGTCAGCCAATGATCGAGGGTGGAGAGGAGGGGACCGGCCGCGACCACGTGGGGCATCAGCGTGTCCTGCGCGTATCGGTCTTGGAGCTGCAATGTCCAGGGGTAGCCCCCGACGTCGAACACCGCGGTGACGCCGGAGCAGAGATACGACCGGCCGAAGCGATCGGGATGCTTGCGGAGGTCCGCTTCAACCGTCTCATAGGGATGAGCGGCGCGTAGATCAAGGGCATCGGGGCGCCCATCCGCCCATCCGGTCTGTGAAAAGTGGACGTGAGCGTCGATCAGGCCCGGCGTGAGCCACAGCCCTTTGAGGTCGGTGACGCCGACGTTCTCGGGGAGGGGGCACTGGGCCGCGCTGCCCGCACAATCGATCTTGCCGCCGCGCAGCACGACCGTCGCGGTGGGCACCGGCGGGCCCCCGCGCCCGTCGATGAGGGTCGCGCCCACCAGGGCCCGCGGCGGTGGGGGGGTGCCGGGCGGCGCGTCTATCGCTCCCGTGACCGCCACCCTCCAGCCCTCCGGGGTCTTCGTGAACAAGCGCTCCGAGATCCCTGTGTGTTCTTCTCTGCCGTAGCGGACTCGGTAGCGGTAGGTGCCGTAGACGACACCCGCCTGAACCGGCACGAGGTGTAGGTCGCTGGCTTCGATCACATCCGGCCAACGCTCCCCGGCCGCCTTCACGAACTCTTCGAAGCCGGTGACAAACCCCGTGGGCCCACCGCGAGCGAGGCGGTCGCTGCGGTGGTAGCAGGCCAAGTAGGCCTCGCGGTCTCGCCGGCGAATGGCGTCGATATTCTTTTCGAACAGGCTGCGGGCGGCCCCGAGATCCACGGCGGCATCGTCTGCGGAGCCCAGCCACGGCGCTACGCCTAGAAACGCGAGGGTGAGAGCGAGGCACGAATGTCCCATGGAGCCTCCTTGTTGGACGAGATGAGCCGGGAGCCTTTGGCTCCTCCCGGCCAACCCCGGACCATGATAGGGTTCAGCTTATGGAAATCCTACTCCTGCTGGTCGCGCTTGCTACCGCCGGCGAGAGGCCCCAAGTCGGCGACACGGCCCCCAACTTCAGCTTGCCCGGTCCGGGCGGGCAGGCGGTGTCTCTGGCCGCCTTCAAGGGCAAGACGATGGTGGTGCTCGCCTTCTTCCCTAAGGCCTTCACCGCCGGCTGAACGAAGGAAATGTCGGCGTATCGGGATCGTTATTCCGAGTTCGCCGGCACCGCCCAGGTACTGGGCGTCTCGATGGACAATCAGGAGACCCAAGTGAAGTTCTCGGAGTCCCTGAAGGCGCCATTTCCGCTCTTGGCCGACGCTGACGGCACCGTCTCGAAAGCCTACGGCGTTTGGAACGAGGGGGGGTACGCAAGCCGCGTCACATTCGTGATTGACCGCGACGGGAAGGTGAAGGCCGTGTTTGAGGGGAAAGACGCCCTCGATCCCGCCGGTGCCCTCGGCGCCTGCGCCAAGCCCCATGCCCCTTAGGTAGCAGAGCCGGAGCCGGGCGGTCCGATTGGCTCCAAATCGGACAATCTTGGGTCCCGCCCCCGCAGCGACCCGACCGGGCGGTTCTCGCTGCCTTGGGAAAAGACCTTAGATGAGTGCCGGTGTGACGGTGCTCACTGAAGGAAGGGTGTACCGGCACCAGGATGAGCCGGGCCCGGCGGTCCAGAAATGCTTCAGCGGTACAAGCTTCGCCTTAGCGACGGCACCCTCCTGGTGGTAGACCACGACGCTCTCAGCAGTTGGGTGGTCGACGGCAAGGCGATGGTGCAGCCCGTCGGCTCCGACCGCTGGTTGTCGCTGAAGAAGTTCCTCCTAGAAGAGCGAAGGGCCAACTCACCCTGGTGGAGCTCGAAACCCTCCGGGGAGATCGCCAGCGTCCACCGTACGCTGCTGGAGGACGACGGGATCCTCCCGCCTGCTCGCCCGTCCCGCGAACTGCCCCTCATCCCACCCCCGCCCCGGCGCGTCCCCACGGATGAGATCGTTGCCCCCGTCCTCGAATCTAGCTCCGGCTCCCCGACGCTGGACGCCGAGCCGCCCGCCCCCGTAGAGCCGCTCCCGAGCGAACCCGAAGCCTCCCAAGAAGTCGAAGTCTCACTCGAGAGCGCTCAGGCGGAGCCGCTGCGCTCCATCCCCGAGCCGCCGAGCATTTGGGTGTCCGAGGAGCCGGCGGCCCTTGACTCCCTGTCCCCCCCCTCGGTGCCCGTGGAAGAGGACCCGATCACCCTATCTGAGCCGTTCGTAGACGCGGAGACGCCGGGCTTCAGCGCTGCCCCGGGGTTGGCCAGTGCGCTTCCGGAATCGTTGCCGGCCGAAGTCCTGAACCTGCACGCGTTGGCGGAGGAGGCGGCGGCCCCGCCCCCTGGATCTGTAGGACGCCCTGGGTGGCGTGAGACCAATGCCCCGGTCATCTCGTTGGAGCCCTTGGGAGAGGAGGAGCCGCCCCGGACAACGGTTGGCCGGAGGCGGAGGGGGCCTTGGGAGACCCCTCTACGCCGGGTGGCGCAGGTACAGGTCCTGGCGGATGACACAGATACCCCGCCCGACGGATCAGCGCTTTCGGAATCGACGCCCGAGGTGGACGCCTCCGTCATCGGCCTGAAGCCCCTCGATGACAACAAGCCCTTCCCCGCGGCCGCGCCTCTAGTGACGGCTGAGGTCGAGCGGGTCGAGCCGAGGCCACGCTCGGAAACCTTCTTTCTGGGTCTAGCGCCCCCCTGGGGCCCTCGCGTCAATAGGTGGCTCGATCGCTTCAGCCGCCTGCTCGCTCACTTCGGGCGAACCCTTGATGATTTCGCGTCTCGGAAAGACCTCTCCTCCCGTTGGGCCAGGCTTCTGGCCGGCGGGCGGAGTCTGGCTACACGGCCGGTGCTGACGCGGGGCGCCTCTGCGCGGCCGCCGTCGGACAGCGAGCTCCCGATCATCCCGCTAAAGCTGCTTGATGACGAAGTCCCTGCGCGTGAGCGGCTCGTCGCCCGGCTCCGCGCCGGCTTGGCCCATGCAGCGGGCAAAGCCGTCTCGATGGTGACGGAACTCCTAGCGACGCTTCGCCAGGCGGCTCCGGGCTGGAGCGATCGCGTCCGTGGGTGGGCGCCCCGCCTCAACCGGCCGAGACCCGTCCCCCAACCGCCCTCCTCCGACGAGAGTGCGATGCCTGATCCGTTCGGCCGGGCTCTGCGCACCCCCTTGAAGCCACCGGCCACCCTCAACGAGCTCCCCGCGCTCCGCTTGGCCAAGATCGAGGAGGAGGAAGTCGAGCCCGTCTACGACGACGTCTTTGAGGGTCCCGGCTTCTTCGACGTTGCCTGGCTTTGGACGAAGCGCGCCACGCTGCTCGCCGGTTTGGTGGCCGGGGGGATCGTCGCCGCCAACACCTGGGAGATCTGGCTCCCGAGGGCAGCCCAGCTCTCTCGAATGATGTTCCTCGAAATCGACGAACGCGTGCGCCCGACGGTCCCGAGCCGGGCGGAGGAGCCGTCGGCCGCGATCCGCGCGGCGCTCCAGGCCGCCAATGAGCAGCTGCCCCACCTCGCCCCCGAGACCATAGAGCTCGTGATGTCCAAGAGCCTAGCCGGCCTCCTTGACCCTCCCGAGGTGTTCGCACGCGCCCACGATGCGCTGGACCGTGGGAGGGCGGCGCTGACGGCGGAGGAAGCCCAGGAGCTGAAGGCCCTGCGCACCGGGATGCTCGCCCCGCTCCATCCCGACGAGAGGGACCGTCTCTACGAATACGACCTTCTGCGGCGCCACCGTGTCACGCTCCCGTTCGAGGACCGTGAGGCGCTCGGACTGGTGGCGCGAGGAATGCGCGCGTTGCCCCCCGAGGCCCGTGAACGCTTCCAATGGTTGGCCGGCAAGGCCATCACGGCCGGGCTCTCGGTCCCCGACACCTCGCCGCCCCGAGCGGCCACCGCATCCTGAGCACGGGTCAGGGGTTCCTCCCCGCGGCAACGGGCTAGTTGCGCGAGGTCGGGGCGGCTTTGATCCGCCTCGACACCCAGAGCCTCGCAAGCAGGCCCACCACGAGCAGGCCGACCGCGACGAGTGCCGTCTGGGTGTCACCCACGATCACACCCGCGAGGAAGAGCGTGGCGCCGGCCAGCACAATTCCCGCCGACCACGGATACCCCCACGCCCGGAACGGCCGGTCCAGGAGTGGCTCCCGCCGCCGCAGGACGATGAGGGCGAGACAGCACACGCAGTAGTTCGCGGCGAGGAAGAAGGATGCCACCGCGACCAGCTTCTGGAAGGTCCCGCTCAAGATCAGAGCGACCGCCACCCCCGTCGTCACGAGTGCGGCCCGCGTCGGCGTGCCCCGGTCAGAGACCGCCGCGGAGCCTCGCCACAAGAGGCCGTCCCTGCCAAGGGCAAAGAGAATACGGGTGCCAATCATCATGATGGCGTTGATGAGCGGCAGCAAGGAAACGAGGGACAGCAGGGTGATGATTTGGTTGCCCCGTCCGCCGAAGACGACTTGGGCGGCCACGGCCGCGGGCAGCGTGGACTGGGAGAGGACCGGGAGGGGGAGAACCGAGAGGAGGGCGACGTTGACGAGCAGATAGACCACGATTACAGAGAGGACTCCGCCGATCATCGACATTGGTAAGGTGCGCCGCGGGTCGCGGTCCTCCTCCGCAAAATACAGAGCGCTCTGCCACCCGGCATAGGTGATGACCACAGACTGGAGAGCCACCACCATGCCGAAAAGGGCCGGCCGATTCAGCGTCAACGGACTGGCACCCGTGACGAGGGCGGGCGACCGCGCGGCATGGATGAAGCAGGCCACCACGAGAGCGAGGAATGCCAGGGACTTGAGCGCGGTGGTCACCTGCTGGAACTGACTCCCCACCCGCACCCCCGCCCACTGAAGGGCCGTGAAGGACAGGAGGGCCGCGACGGCGATGCCCTTGGCGGCCGGGTCGGGCAGGTGAAGAAGCACGGTCGAGAACTCGCCGATCCCGATGGACACATATCCGAGAACGGCGCAATAGGTGAGCCAGTCCGTCCAGCCCACCGCGAAGCCGACGGTGTCGCCGAAAGTCCGGCGCGCGTAGACATAGTAGCCGCCGGCCTGGGGGAGAGCGGTGCCGAGTTCGGCCAGACACACGGAGCCGAGCAGGGTGTAGACGCCACCCACTAGCCAGACGAGGAGAATGTTCCCCCGCGACCCAAGCTCGCGGGCAACGAGACCGGGCGTGCGGAGGATCCCGATGCCGAGGGTGCTGCCGATGATGACGGCCAGGCCGAAGCCGATCCCCAGGACGCGCATCAAGCCGCCCGCGGAGGCGGCGCGCGTGCGGACCTGGTTGGGGGAGGTCCCCGTCATCTCTCAGGGCTTGAGGGTGACGAGCACGGCTAGGACCGCGGGACCGCGGTTGCGGGCCGAATGGCTCGACCCCCGGGCCTCGAATTCCACGTCTCCCGGCTTCCAGCGGTTGATCTTCGTCTTGCCCTCCGCCGTATCCTCGATGGTGCCACCGGACAGGTGAACCAGGACGATGTCGGAGGCGTGGGTGTGGGGGCCTTCCTGTGCATTCGCCTCCATGCGACCACGGATGACCCGCACGCGATCGTTCTCGAACAGCGGATCGAAGCTGAAGCCGGGGGGCGGCGCGCCCAGAGGGCCCAGGGCGCCCGGTCCGGCGGGACTGGTCCGCGAGCCGGACGGACCCTTGGGTTCCACGATGATGAACGGACGCTTCTCACCGACCCCCGGCGGCAGGTCCTCCGACCAGCGGGCCTCGCCGTTGTCGAGGAATACCACCACCGCCGCCGGGTGGGAGGAAAGGCCGAGCCCCGTGCCAGCCCTGATGACCTTGACTCTTTCGTTCTCGAAGACGACAGTCGGGGTCGTCGAAGCGCCTGCATCGGCTTCGTGGATGCTCCAGGGCCTGGCGGGGGTCAAGGAGACTAGGAGACATCCCATTCCCAACAGGGAGGAGCGGATCGGGCTCCACGAGAGCATAAAGGCCTCCGGGCAGGACGGGGGCAGTACCCAAACGGCGCCACATTATACCGGCGGCCGTACCGGAGTCGGGGTCCTGAGCGGCTGGCAGGGCTGTCCGACTTTCGAGTACGCTCTCAGAAAAGCACCTCATCCCGGTCCCGGGGGAAAACCCGGCGGTGAGCGCGAGGAAACGGCATGGAATATCGGCGACTGGGAACGACGGGGTTGAAGGTCTCGCGACTCGGCCTCGGCTGCGGCAACTTCGGGGGCGTGGGGTCGGCGCCCGAGTTTTACGGAATGGGCGAGAGCGAGCCGGAAGCGTTTGCGCTGATGGATCTGGCCTTCGATGCGGGCATTAACTTCTTCGACACCGCCGACGCCTATGGGGGCGGTCGAAGCGAGACTTTCATCGGGCGCTGGTTGGATGGAAAAGGATCCCACGTGCGGGATCAGCTTCTCCTGAGTTCGAAGGTGTTCAACGCCGTTGGGCCAGGTCCAAACGATCGCGGCCTCTCCCGCCGCCACATTGCGCGGCAGATCGACGCCACCCTGTCCCGGCTGCGGACGGATCGGTTGGATTTGTACCTGATCCACGAGCCCGACCCGGAGACCCGGCTCGATGAGACCTGCCGCGCCCTCGACGACCTGATCCGCTCGGGCAAGGTCCTCTACATCGGCGCCAGCAACATTGAAGCCTGGCGCCTGGCTCGGGCCTTGTGGATCAGCGATCGGGAGAGCCTGAACCGGTTCGAGTGGGTCCAGAACTCCTACAGCCTACTGGACCGGTCGCCCGAGCGCGAAGTCTTCCCGCTCTGTGCGGACCAGGGATTGGGCTTCACGGCCTTCAGCCCGCTGGCGGGCGGCTGGCTCACGGGGAAGTACCAGGCCGAGGGTTCCTATCCGCCCGGATCCCGTATGACGCTTCGGCCCGAGCCATATCGGCACCTGGAGAAAGACGCCGTCTTTCGGGGTCTCTCCGCGCTGGCGGACGAAGCCCGGTCGCGAGGCATTGACCTCTCAACCCTGGCCATGGCCTGGATGCTCCAGCATCCCGTCGTGACCGCGGCCATCATCGGACCGCGACGTCCGGCCCATCTGGAGCCCGCATTGGCGGCGCTCAAGGTGGGGCTCTCGACCGAGGATGCGGAGCGGATCGCGGGATTCTTCACCCTGCCGAGTTGATCTTCAGGCGGCGCGGCCAGCCGGGCAGCGCAGCGGCGCCGATCTTTCCGCCAGACCTCCCCATCGGGCTCTCCGGCCGCCGCGGAGAGGGGTTCAGCAATGATGTCCGAAAACGGCCAGTCCGTCGCAGGGAGCTGGGGTAGGATGGCCCTGTCATGCCGGATCTCGAGGGTGAGGCCGCGGTCTTGGACGAGCTCGTCTGCGAGCGCGCGCGCCTCGCGAGGGACCCTCGCTATGACGGTCGGTTCTTCATCGGCGTCTTGTCCACGGGCATCTATTGTCGGCCTATCTGCCCGGCCCCGACGGCCAAGCGCAAGAACGTGCGGTATTTTTCATCTGCCGCGGGGGCGGCTCAGGCTGGCTTTAGGCCCTGCCTGCGGTGCCGTCCCGAGATCGCTCCCGGAACGCCGGCTTGGAATGGCACCGCGGCCACGGTCAGCCGGGCCTTACGACTGATCGGGCAGGGGGCGCTCGATGAGGGGAGCGTAGAGGACCTGGCCGGGCGGCTGGGGGTGAGCGCCCGCCATCTCCACCGGCTGTTCCTCGGTCACCTCGGGGCGCCGCCCGTCGCCGTGGCCCAGACGCGGCGGCTGGAGTTCGCAAAGCAGCTCGTCAGCGACACCGACCTTCCCATGAACCAAGTTGCCCGCGCGTCCGGTTTCCAGAGCATCCGCCGGTTCAACGACACGTTCCAGCGGCAGTACCGCCGCGCGCCATCGAAGCTGCGCCGGATCCGAACCGCTTGGCCGAGGGCGGCAGAGGGGCAGTATGTATTCCGGCTAGGATATCGGCCCCCTTTTGACTGGGACTCGCTTCTCGCGTTCTTGGCCGCGCGGTCGATTCTCGGCGTGGAAGAGGTGCGCGCAGGGACGTATCGCCGAACGTTCGCGATCCAGGGGTCGCAGGGCACTCTGGAGGTGCGGCCCCTGCCCCGCGCCCATGCCGTGGAGGCGCGAATTTGCTTTTCGGCACCGTCGCTTCTGCTCCGGATTGTAACCAGAGTGCGCGCCATGTTCGATCTGGGAGCCGATCCCGCCGCCGTGGCCCGGCACTTCCGTCGGGACCGGCTGCTGGCGCCGCTCGTGAGGAAGTACCCCGGGCTGAGGTTGCCGGGCGCCTGGGACGGCTTTGAGCTGGCCGTGCGCGCCATTCTCGGCCAGCAGGTCACCGTCAGTGGGGCCTCGACGTTGGCGGGACGCTTGGCGCGCCAATATGGCGAGCCGCTCACCCTGCCCGATCGGGGAGGCCTCAGCCACGTCTTTCCGGGCGCGGAGGTGTTGGCGGAAGCGAACATTACCGGTCTACCCGCCGCGCGGGCGGCCGCCATTCGAGGGCTCTCCCGGGCCGTATTGAGGGGCGAGGTCGACCTCGCTACTTCGGTTCTGACCGATCACATCACGGAAGCCCTCCTGCGCGTGAAAGGCATCGGAGAGTGGACCGCACAGTACGTCGCCATGCGGGCGTTCGGGGAGCCCGATGCCTTTCCCGCCGATGATCTCGTCCTGCGCCAGACGGCGGGGAATGGGGTCGCCCTCCCGCGGGCCCGATTGTGGGAGCGGGCCGATGCTTGGCGGCCCTGGCGGGCGTACGCGGCCATGTACCTCTGGCGCGAGGCCGCCGATATGTCGACCCGGGGGGCCAAGCGGACGATGAGAAAACCGGACGCGCCTTTCCCGGCTTCGCAGGGGGTCCCCCAAAGAGCGAAGCCACGATACATGGAGGCATGATGTTTTACTGCCACGTCTCGACTCCGGTGGGCGAGCTGCTGCTCGCCGGTGATGGGACCTCCTTGCGTCTCGTTGCCTTCCCCAAAGGCCCCCGTCCCCAGAAGCCGGAGGCTGGCTGGGAACGGAGCGAGACGCCCTTTCGGGACGCCCTTAGTCAACTGAAGGGCTACTTCGCGGGCACGTTGCGCCGCTTCGATCTGCCCCTAGCGCCGGAGGGAACGGCGTTCCAGAAGCTGGTCTGGCAAGCGCTCCTGACCATTCCCTACGGGGAGACCCTCTCCTACGGCGGGCTGGCGCAGCGCATCGGGAAGCCGACGGCCTCGCGGGCGGTGGGCGCGGCGAACGGCCGAAACCCCATCCCCATCATCATCCCTTGCCATCGCGTAATTGGGGCGGCGGGGTCCCTGACCGGATTTGGGGGTGGCCTGTCGACCAAGCGCAAACTCCTGGAGCTCGAGGGTGCCCTTGCCGAGAGCCTCTGGTCGGCCGCGTCTCGAGTCGATGACGGGAGTGCGGGCAGAAAGCGGGCCTGATTTCCACGGGAGCCTTGAGCGCGCAGCGAGGCTTGCGTTCCTCGCTGCCGGAGCGCGCCGCCGCACGGCATCAGGAGCAAGCAGGCGCATCCTTAGGGTCGCCTGCCGACCAGCCCCACCGTGGCCGCGAACGACGCCAGGATCCCCGCCAGGGTCGTGTGATAGTTCTCGAGGAAGAGCCGCCGATCCGGATCCGCCGTGGCATCGAGGCGGCGTTGCGAGCGGAAGCCGGGGCCCGGCAGCATTCCGTCGTCCGCCTGGGCGTCGCGGAGCAGCGTTTCCACCTCTGGCGGGAGGGTCTCCCCGATGCAGGCCAGGACCGTGGCCAGCTCCGAGTACAGGTCGAGGTTTACCCCGCGCCGTAGGGCTTCCATCCAGACCGGACAGCGCTCGCGCAGGTACTGCCGGCATTCGCGATCCAGCCCTTCCGGCCGATCCCCGAAGTCCGTCATGAAGAAGACCACGTGGGTGAGGCTGTAGGCCTCAGCGTCGGAGAGGGTCGCCACCGGGGGCCGATGGCTGAGCCAGGTGAGGGGGAGCAGCTTCTCCTCTGACCAGGGGGAGGGGAGACCCATCTGGCGCCAGGCCAGGGCGAGGCCGAGGGCGAGCACCGCCGCCCCGTCCTTCCCGAACGGCGCGGGTGCACTCATCCCGGGCGCGCCGCGCGGCGGGAACTGCCGGACCGAGACACCACCCGGTCCTGACAGCTGCGCGAGGAGGGCTCGCGTCTCGGCGTGGACAAACCCAAGGCGCTCAAAGATCGAGTACATGGTCCCGAGGACAACATAGGGTCGAGCGGACAAGAGCGTCGTGAAGAGGCGGCCCTCCCCGAACTGTTCCCAGGCAAACCGTGACAGGGCGGTCACTCTCTCCCGCACGTCGGCGGAAAGCCGGGGGCTCCGGGCGAGCACCTCCGTGATTCGGGCTAGCTCGGCAAGCACCTTGAGGGGGAACAGGTCGTCGAGATCGGGAGGGCCTGGGGGAAGAGCGAAGCACCCGCGGTGGGTCTCGATCCAGGAAAGGCCGCGTCCCCAGACGGGAGGTAGCTCCGGCTCGACTACCCGCAAACGAGTCTACCTCCACGCCCAGGCAACGCTGCCACCCGCGATGCTTCCGCGACCAGCACCGGTCCCAGCGCCCGTCGAGAGCCGGCTTTTCGTGCCTAGGTGGTCCTTACTTCTCCTTCTCCTTCTCTTTATCCTTCTTTTCCTCGTGCTTCTTCTCCTCGCGCTTCTTCTCCTCCTTGCGCGCCGCGGGGGTAGCGGCCGGCTTTGGGGGTGGGCCCCCTCCATGGGGGGCGGCCTCCGCCTTGGGCGGCCTTCCGGCATCCGGGTGGGCGGTGCCCTCATGTTGAGGGGACGCTTCCTCTCTGCCCGTCGCGCGCGTGCGCGGGGGTGGAGGGGGGGCATCCGGCGCAGTGGGGTGGGCGCCAGGCCGGGCGGAGGAGGAGGGCTCCGCGGTGCGGGAGCGGGGAGGAGCGGAGACCTCCTCCTCCGCGTCACGCGCGTGGGGCCTTCCCGACGTGGCCGGCGCCTCCGAATGACCGGGAGCTGCGGCCGGGCTCAAGGGGCGCGCTACCGGCTGCGGGGGACGGACACCCGCTCGTGCCGGTCGCAGGCCGGGAGAACCGCCCTCCGCAGCGCGGGGGCCGACAGTGCGGACGAGAGGGTGGGTAGCGGACGCCGCCGTTCCCCCCGTCGCTGAGAACGGTGCCGGCGGTGGGGGTGGCGTTCGGTGCGCGGCCACGGGACGGTTCGCGACCCTGGCCGGGGGTTGGGCCACCGCCGAAGCCACCACGGGCCGCGCAAGCACGCTCTCCCTCTGCGGTTGAGCGTTCACGGGGCGAGCCAAGACGGGGGCCGCCGCCAGGGCCTGGGGCGGTACGGCCACCGCCGAGACGGCCACCGGGCGAGAGGTGACGAAGGTCTCGCGCGACACCGCGGTGACCCCGCCCGGTACGCCCTGATTCACATATCGGGTGTTGACGGTGTTGATGTTGGTGATGTTGATGTTCGTGACGTTGACGTGGGTGACATTGACTTGGCGCACGTAGGTTTGGCTCACCGGGTAGGGCGGCACGTAGACCTCCCGGGGGCCGAGGGGGAACCAAGCTACGCCACCCCCGCCGAGCGAGAGCGACGCGTGCCAGCTGCTGCCGCCCACCCAGGCAACGAGCGCAGGGGCGTAGACCGGCCGCGCCGCGATCGTCCCTGGCACCCACCCCCAATACCCGCCCACATGGGCCCAGCGGCCGTAGTGGAAGGGCGCGAAGCCCCAGGGGGCGTCGTCGATCCAGGTCCAGCCCCACGGCGCTACAAAGGCCCAATGGCCGTAGTGGTAGGGCGCCCACCCGACCGCCACCCCCGTCGGCACCCACACCGGTCCATACCCGGCCTCCTCGCGCCACTGGCCGTAGGCGTCGAGGTCCTCATAACCAATGGTGGCGGGCGACAAGTAGCGAGTCGAGACCGAGCGTTCCAAGGCCCGGTCCCGCCGGTCGCACCAATCCTCCCAGGAGTCCCGGGGGCTGGCCTCGAGCACATCATAGTTTGACTCATCGAGGCCGGAGACGATCATGGACTCCTGCGAGCGTAC
Source organism: Vicinamibacteria bacterium (assembly GCA_035570235.1). Lineage (NCBI taxonomy): Bacteria > Pseudomonadati > Acidobacteriota > Vicinamibacteria > Vicinamibacteria bacterium. The sequence continues at coordinate 14,714 of DATMML010000080.1, forward strand.
CGGGACCGCGGAGCCCGCGGCCGTGAACTCGGCCTCACCCCGGCGCACGGTCACCGTGGTCTCCTCGCCGTCGGGGTTCACGTCAACCCTGTACTCGCCGGGCCGCATCAGGGTGATGGCGCCATTGGGCGTGGCCACCTCGATCGCCTCGTCCTCGCCGAGGTCCCGAACCCCCACGTTGAGGGAGCCTTGGGCGAGGCGGATCTGGGTGGTTCGGTCGTCGAGGTTCAGGAAGGAGACTTCGGTCTCCGACCCCAGCCGAAGGGCACCGAAGTCGGTGCGCAGCTCGGCCCGAGAGCCTCGGTCGGTCCAGAGGTGGTCGCCAGTAGTCAGCGGGTAGTTGTGTGTGGCCGGGACCCATTCCTCGATGCCCGCGGGCTGGAATGAAACCGAGCCGTCGACGTAGCTGAGACGGGCGACTCGATCGGGCGGGTCGGCGGAGCCCGTCGCGGCCACGCAGATCGAGGCCGCGGTGAGAAGAAGAAGAAGAGACGGCCATCGAAGTTGCATGAAGCCCCCTATCAGAGTACGAAACGCTCCCCCCACAATAGCAAACAGCGTTCCCTCCCGGAAGCTCGGGGGGCTACAGAGCTATCACTAGGCAAACATTGAGGTTAGGCTGTTCCGCGAGTGCAATCGGCCGGCCTCTCCCGAGGACGGCCCCGTCCCCCCGGAGGGCAGGGGCGGGAGCGGCCGGGGATTCGCCGAGGCGCCTGTGTGCGAGTCCCTGGTTCGAGCTCGTGGAGCCCGCGGCTGCGGGAGCGGGTCTCAGGGCGCTCCCGCCTCCCGCGCAAGCGAGAACGGCTCGTGCCGCTCCAGGCGGGCCCCGCTCACGTCGTCCTGGACTTCCAACAACAAGTCGTAGGGGCCTTCCTGGAGCCCGTCCAGCGGCAGGCCCACGAAGCGGACCACCCGGCCATCGGGGTCGACCGTGATCGGCGTGGACGGCGCCTGCCGGACGAGCCGACCATCTCCGGTTTTCAGCGCGAGACCCGCGCTCACCCGGGGCAACGCCGAGCCGCCCGTTCGGGCGGCCCCCAGGACCTCGAACTGGATGTAGAGGGCGCCTTGGGGACGGAAAACGCGGTGTACGGCCAGCGCGGGCCGGGGGTGGGACGGGGCCTTGCCCGCGGGCTCGATGTGGTCGGTGAGGATCGGGGTGGCCAGCCGCAAAACGCCCGCGGGTGGTACCTCGAACCGCTGCGAGACGGAGCCGATGGCGCCACTGGTCGGGTCACGGACCACCACCCGAGCCTGGGCGACGCCGGACGGGAGCTCGAACTCGCGCGCGAGGCCGCGCCAAGCCGGGGCCTCGCCGGCTGCGACCGCCAGAGCCAGCGTCTCGTCGAACCGGAACTCCTTGCCACTGTCGCGGTGCGAGGCCAGGATGCTGAGCTCGAGCCGTCCCGCCCGCGTCTTCCCCTTCCCCTCCACCCCGAGCCGGCTCCCGTCGAACTCCGCCCCCACGAGCACGTGCGTGGTGCCGTTCGGGCGTGGCTCGAACACGTAGGTCATGATGCGCAGCGGGATGCCGGCCGCCTCGTGAGCGGAGTCGAGGGCCTGGATCACCACGGGATCGAGGGTTGGCTTCTTCCCTTTCTTGCCCGGCTTCGTTTCCCCGGGGGCCGCGGCCACGCGCAGCGTGTACCCGCGGCGGGCACGCACCTTGAGGCCCGACCTCTTCACTTCCACCCGGAGCTTCCGCCAGGCCCGCGTCGATTTCCCCTCCGGCGGGTAGAACCCGAGGAGGTAGAAGACACGGGACTCCTCCGCGATGCGGTCCGCCCCCCCGGCCAAATCGTTATTGTTCCGAATTGAGAAGCCACCGGTCTCTTCGGCCAGGGCGACCGCGCCCGCGGACTCGAGGACCGCGTCTTCGAAACCCATGTTCAGGCGGTCCCGAATCGGAACCAACGGCTCCGCATCCGCCGCGGAGCCCCCGCCGGGGAGCGCCACCAGGCCCCGCGTGTCGATGAAATAGACAGCGGTGTTGGCCTCGCGCGAGGCGGCCTCCACCCCGCGCACGTCGGTTTCGGAATCGTCGATGAATCCCTCCGAGAGGAGAAGGAGCGACTTGCGGCCGCGGATGGGGGCGAGCGCGTCCAGCCCCCGGCGCACGGCTCGGAGCGTGAGCTCGGTGCGGCTCCGGCGGTTCACGTCGATATCCGTCGCCTGGTCGCGGACCATGCCTTCGCAGGAAGTGCCTGAGCAGAGGTTTAAGTCCTTCCAGCGCTGCTTGACGCGCTCCTTGACGCTCGCGCCCAGGGGATTGATCTCCGGAGTGGGCGCGGCCGCGGGCGCCGAAGCCGGCCGGTCGGGTAGCAGCGGGTGGATGGAGGGGGAGGACTCGTGGGTGTTGATCCAGAAAGCTTCGTAGTCCGTCATGCGGTAGAGAGACGTCGCTTGGACATATTTGCCCTTGACCCGCCCAAGCACGGCCAGAAGGTCCTCGCGTCCCTCGGGGATGCGGGCACTCCACCAAGCGTCGCCGCTCGTGGTCCCGAACGTCACTTCGTCGCCGTCACGAACAGAACGCTCGAGGAAGGACGCGGCCGTCCGTCGAGCGTCCAAGTCTTGCACGGGGGGGATGCGGAGGTCGTCGATGAGGATGGCGAAGGCGCGGCCGTTGCCCCGCGCTCCGGCTTCGTTGCTGGACAACACGGACGGGGCCGAGAGGGCCGGCTCCGTGGGCTCCGCCACGAACGCCTCGAAGCGGGCGATCTCCAGAGGCTTGCCGTCCTCGCTGATCACGAAGTCGTCCCGGGTAAGGCCAGGCACGGGCCGTCCCTCCCGATCCACGACGACGGCGTCGACGGTGACCAGCTCCACCGCGGCGGGAAACGTCGGGGGGGAAGGGGGATTCTCTTGGCCAGGAGTGCGGTCCGCCCCCAGGAGGGCGAGCGTACCGGCGAGGCCTAATATGCGGGGGCGAAACACGCGCAGAAGAGAAAAAGGGCTGCGAGCCCGAAGGCTCGCAGCCCGGAGACTCTGAGGTCCGATCTCAGAACATCAGCCGGATTCCGACTTGGGCCGTTCTCGGATCGCCCGCGGCGGTGAGCTGGCCAAAGTTGCCGGCGGGAGTGGCGCTGATGATCTTGGTCGCAGTTCTTCCCGACCCGGTGTCAAACACAACATTGCCCGGGTTGTAGTAGGTCCCGTTGCTCTGCGCCTGATTGGTCAAGCTGTTGCCAAAGAAGTTGGTCGTGTTGAAGACGTTGTAGACCTCAAACCGGAGCTGGAGCTTCACCCTCGCGCCCAGCTTGAAGTTCTTGTAGATGGACGCATCCGTCTCGAAGCTGCCCGGACCGTTGCAGGTGTTGCGGCCCGTGTTCCCGTTGGTGCCGATCTGGTATCCGTTGAGCGTCCAGGCGGCCGGATTGAGCCACAGGGTCGGGTCCGACCCATTCAGGGTGCAGGACACGCCCGGCACGACGTTCGGCCGTGTCAGGTTGGCGCCCGATCCCGTGCCCGAAGGCGAGCTTCCGTTTCCACTGAGCCCCGGGACCCCGCCGGTATTGATCGTGAGCGGGTAGCCCGTGCCCGCTTGGACGATGGTTGTGAATTCCCAGTCCCCGAAGGCGTTCTTGACGAAGCTCGACTGGTTCTCCAGCTTGGGAAGGGCCAGGATGAGACTGCCGCTGAAGACGTGCGTGCGGTCGTTACCTCCCCGGGCACGATCGAGGTTCGGCACGGTGCTGTCGGTGTAGGCGTTGTTGCCGCTCAGACCGGGGCCGTCGGCGTTGGCGACCCCCGTGTCGGCAATTAGCTTTGACCAGGTGTACGCGAGCGAGAGATTCGAGCCGTGCCCGAACCGGCTGACGAAGGCGACCTGCAGGGAGTGGTAGATCGAGTCGCGGTTGTGCTGCCAGAGGGCCAGGTTGCTGTCCCCGATGCCAGCGATGCCGTTGAGGGGCCGGAGCGCCGCGTTGCCGGTCTGCGCGTAGGCCAAGCGGTTCTGAGGGAGCACCTCGTTCAAGTTGGTCTGGCCGAAGAGGTCGAGGCCTTTGCTGCCCACGTAGGCCACCTCAAGCACGTTGTTCCGAACGATCTCGCGCTCGACCGCCACGTTCCACTGCCAGTAGTTGGAGTTGGCCGCGATCTCGTCCAGCGCGTTCCCCGCCGATCCGTAGGCGGGAGCGGGATTGCCGTTCACGACCTGGTTGGAGTTGAGCGTCCGGGTTATGGACGCGGTGCCCGAGAAGGGGGGGTTGGTGCCGACCCCGAGCCCGGGGCTTACCCGGTCGCGCTGGTAGAATCGACCCACACCAGCGCGGATCGCCATTTTGCCGTCGCCGTTGACGTCCCAGGCGAGGCCCAGACGCGGCGCGACCCACAGGAGCTTAGTAGGCACAAGCTGACGGTTCGGTCCGTCACTTCCCCCCGCCAGGCCAAGGGCCGGACACGGGTTCGTTCCCGGTGGGTACTCCATGCCATTGCAGGGGGAGTTTCCGAGGGCGGGGTTGACGGCGGAGAGGACGAAATTCCCCATCGCGTTGTTGGCCATAAACGGCGGTTGCATGTGGCTGAAGCGCAAGCCAAAGTCTGCTGTCACGCGCGACGTCACCTTGTAGGAGTCAGCCAGGTAGAACTCGAGGTCCTTCCACCGCTGCTGGACTTTCGGGTTTGTCTTGAGCTCGGCGGTGCCGTAGGTCGTGCCCTGAAGCAAGAGGTCGGCAAGGGGGTTACCGGTCCCCAAGCCTGCGACGAAGCCGTTGGGAGTGACGAAGCCGTTGGAACCGCCGAATTGCACCCCCTCATAAGAGGTGTTGTTGACCTCTTCATTCTTGGCGTTGCTGCTGACGAGGACGCCCGCCTTGAAGAAGTGCTTGCCAAAGACCGCCGAGAAGTCGTCTTTCAAAACGTTGAGGTCCTGGTTGTTCTGCCAAGGGGACTGGTTCCAGAGGTTTCCGTAGGGCCCGGCTCCCCAGAAGAGCGGGCTGGCCTGGCCCCCACGCTCCTTGATGCTGGCGGGGTAGATGGTGGGGATCAGGCTGTCGATCTGGTCGATGAGACCGCTGTTCCCGGTCCGGGCGGCGGTAATGCTGTTGGCAGAGTACGAGTAGGTGAGGGCGTTGGTCATCTTCGACCCGATGTTGTTGTTCAGCTGGGCCACGAACGACTTGCCGGGCTGGTCCCAGTTCGAGCCGACCGTCGACGTCGTGGAATCGCCCCACAGGATGGTGTTGTCGGCCGTCCAGCTGTCCTTGGTGTAGCGGACCATCAAACGGGTGCTGTTCGTGATGGTCCAGTCCATGCGGGCGTTGATCTGATCCCAGTTGACTGGCGCGGGGACCGCGCTCGTAAAGTTGTTGCAGCCCGAGCTCGGCGTGTTGTTCGGCAGTTGGTAGAGCTTGAGGAACGCCACCCCGGCGGGGTTGAGCCGGTTCGCCGGGATGACGTTCCCCGGGAAGGGCTGGCCCGTCAGCGGATCGACCGGCCTCTGGGGCGTGCAGCCAGCGAGAGGGGCGCCGCTGAAGTCGCCGGCGCGCTCGGCCGCGGTGGGGACGAACCCGCTGCGAACGCTGCTCTTGGCGTCCTTGTTCTTCTCCCACGACACGAACACGTGCAGCTTGTCCTTGATAATCGGGCCGCCCAAGGTCGCGCCGTAGTCGTCGAACTTCAGCGGCGGCGTCGGCTGGTGGGCCTGCTCCGTGAAGTAGTTGTTCGAATTTAGGGAGTCGCGACGGAGGAAGTAGTACGCGCTGCCGTGGTACTGGTTGGTGCCGCCCCGGGTCACGAGGTTCACCTGGGCCCCTCCGGCCTGCCCGAACTCAGCGCCGTAGTTGTTGCGCTGGATCTTGAACTCCTCGATGGCGTCGACCGAAGGGTAGACCAGGATGGTGCGGTTGGACCCGTGGTCCACGTTGTCCGCGCCGTCAACCAGCCAGAGGTTGGACGTGGTGGAGCCGCCGCTCACCGAAATGTCGGAACCACCCGCCAGCCCCTTGTTGATCATGTTCATCCCTTCTTGGGATGTCACACCGGGCTGGAGCAGGGTGAGCTGCATGAAGTTGCGGCCGTTCAGCGGGAGCTCCCGAACTTCCTCGCCGTTGATGATGCCGGCGATCTCCGCGCCTACGGTCTTCACCGCCACCGCCGCCACCTCCACGTTCACGGTCTCGGTGACCGGGCCCGTGGTGAGCTGGACGTTTACTTCGCGCACATCCGCGGCGCTGACTCCTACCTTGCTGCGCACGGCAGAGGTGAACCCCGGGGCCTCGATCGCGATCTTGTAGGTGCCCACGGGGAGCTCAGTGAAAGAATAGACTCCCGCCGAGTTCGTGGTGACCGATCGGGTGAGGCCGGTCTCCTCGTTGGTCATGGTGACCTTCGCCCCCGAGATCACAGCACTGCTCGGGTCCGTCACCGTCCCACGAATCGACGCCGAGATCTTCTGGGCGACCGCGGGCACTGCCAAAACGACAAGCGACCCGGCCAACAGCAACCACCGTTTGCGCATGGAATTCCGCCTCCGACGTGGTTAGTTAAACTTCTTTAAGAACCAAGTTTGAGCGAGTTTGCCAGAGGTCCGAGTTTTGTCAAGCACTTTTTAGGCGCAATTTTTAAGGGCCGGAGCGATGCCGAGAGAAGGACCCCCATCTCCAAAAAACTGGATTCAATCCAAGGCTCCGAAACCTGCTAACACCCGCTATCCGCAACCACTCAGAGCGAGGGATACGAGAGTACGAAGAATCCATACGACCTGTCGGAGTGGGATCGACAAGCGGGGCGTGGGATGACAACCAAAAAAAGAGATGTCGGCTCACCGTGACGACGCCGCGTACGGACGAGCGAGCGCCATCTTCCGAGTGGCGCCACTGCGGTAATATGAAACTGCGGTGCGGAGACGATTGCGCGGGGTGCGCGCTCAACCGTGGATGACTGGCCTCCTCTTGGGCAGCTTCCTCTGCTGCCGTGCCGCCGCCGAAGGCGGATCGGACCCCGCGACCGCTCTCGAAAGAGCCATCTCCACGGCCGAGCAGAGTCTGCAGAAGGGTGACCTGCGGACCGCCGAGAGCCACTATCACTCCGCCCTATTCGAAGGCTGGCTGCTGATGGCAACGCTGGAGAGGATCGAGGGCCGGCTCCCGCAGGCGCGGGAGGCATTCCAGAGCGCTTCGACCTACGCCGTCGAGAACCGGGCCGCGCTCCAGGGCCTGGCCCTCGTACAGCTCCAAATGGGCGAGGCCGCCCCGGCCGCCGAGGTCTTGACGAGCCTGGCGAGGAAGAATCCCAAGGACGTCCAGACCCGCCGTCTGCTCGCGCAAGCGCTCGTGGCCCAAGGGCAGCCCGATCAGGCGGTGCGCGAGCTCGAGGAGGCGCGGGCAGCTGCTCCCAACGATCTCGAGCTGGCCTTTGCCGAGGCCGGCGCGTACCTGGGTCTCAAGAAGCCGGAGCTCGCGGCGCGCCTCTTCACGATGATTGTCGAGGCTAGGCCGCTCCCCCAAACCCACGTCCTCATCGGCCGAACCTACCGCGACTTCGGCGACTACCGGCGGGCCCGCGCCGCTCTACAGGCGGCCTTGAAGCAGGACCCGAGGGTGCATCGCGCCCACTACTACCTGGGCAACACGCTCGTGAGGGAGAAGGGGATGGCCGGGCTGGAAGAGGCCATACTCGAGTTCCAAGCGGAGTTGAAGCTTCAACCCCAGGATCCGCTAACAAACCTGGAGTTGGGGATGGCCCTCGTCGACACCCAGCGGTTCGAAGAAGCCCTGCCTCCCCTGGAGATCGCGGCCCGGTCCGACCCGCCGCAGGCGCGGACCCTCTACTACCTCGGCCGAGCCCAGCTCGGGGTGAACCTCCGGGCGGAGGCGGTTGGCTCCCTGAAGCGCGCGCTCGAGCTGGTGGAGCGGCAGGGGGCCGGAGGGGACCAGCTCCGGGTGATCCATAACCAGCTGGGCCTGGCCCTCCAAAGGCTCGGCCAGGCGCAGGAAGCCGCTACCCATTTCGCGGAGTCCGAACGCCTATCGGCCCAGGGATCGGACGCCGCGCGTGAGCAGCTGGCCCGCTACCAGTCGGACGTTCCCGAGCCGGAGGCGGCCCGGGACCCCGTCGCGCCGGTGATCGAGACCTCACCTCTGGCTGGGCTCCCGTCATTGGAGCGGGCAACGCTGAAGGGCCGCGTGAGGGCCGGGCTTGCCCGCTCGTACCTCAACCTGGGCGTGATGCAGGTGCAGGGCGAGCACTTCGCTGAGGCCGCTGCCCTCTTCGAGAAGGCAGCCGCGATAGACCCCGCCTTCCCCCAGGTCCAGTACTCGCTGGGCGTGGCCTACTTCAACGCCGGCCAGTTCGACAAGGCCACCGCGCCTCTCGCCCGCGCCTTCTCGGTCAGCCCCAAGGACGCCGGCCTCAAGCGAATGCTGGCCATGGCCTGGCTGAACGCCGAAAAGTTCGACAAGGCCGCGGAGCTGCTGGGGGACGATCCGGAGCTCGCCACGAACCCCTCCCTGCAGTTTGCGTACGGTCTCGCCCTCTCCAGGAGCAACCGCACGGCGGAGGCCGAGCGGACCTTCTCGCGCCTCTTCGCGCAGCACGGCGATTCCGCGGAGCTGAGCGTGCTGCTGGGCAAAGCCCACGCCCAGATGGGGGACTTCGACTCCGCCATCGAGGCCCTAAAGCGGGCGCTCCGGCTCAAGGCCGATGTGGCGGAGGCGAACGGCAGCCTCGGCGTCATCTACTTGAAGCAGGGCCGGCTCGCGGAGGCCGAGCAGGCCCTCCGGGCGGAGTTGGCCCGAAACCCCGGGGACCTCCAGTCACAGCAGAATCTCGCGGTCGTGCTCGAATCGCTCCAGCAGCCACAGGCGGCGATCTCGATCCTGCGCGGCGCTTTGAAGTCAAAGCAGGACTTTGCCGACGCGCGCTACCTGCTCGGCAAAATCCTGCTCGCGGAGGGAGCGGCCCCCGAGGCCGCGCAGCACCTGGAGGCTGCGGCCAAGGTCGCCCCCGAGGATGCGAAAATCCACTACCAGCTGGGACGGGCCTACCAGACGCTGGGCCGGACCGGGCTCGCGGAACAGGAGTTCGAGATCTTCCGCCAGCTCAAGGACAAGCATCCCCCGAGCGCCCCCTAGAGGCCGCTCAGGAAGGCTGACCCCCGGGGCCGGTGGGGAGCGCCTACTCGGGCTCGCGCACCGACAGGATCTGGTCGGCCGGCACTTGCTTCAGGGTCTGCACCCTCCCTGAGGGCCACGTGATGGTCAGCTCGGAGACCACGCGGTCCGGGCCCAGCCCGAAGTGAACACGGCGGTCGGACGCGCCGCCGTACCCCACCGCCGTGTTGACGTGGTTGTACTGGGCGCCGGACGCGGTGACGACCTTGATCTTCGCGCCCATGCCCTCGCGGTTGCTCTTGGTGCCCACGGTCTTGATGAGCAGCCAGTGGTTTGGCGTGGGGGAGACGTTGTGCCACAGCTCGAGCGCGCCGTCGAGGGAGGTGACGACGACGTCGATGCGGCCGTCGTTGTCGATGTCGCCGAAGGCCGCACCCCGGTGGACCGCTTTGCGCGCGAACTGCTCGCCCGCATCGGCGCTCCCGTCCGCGAAGCGACCATCCTTGAGGTTGACGAAGACGGCGTTGGCCATGGGCACGCGCTCGCGGAAGTTCCCGCCGGGGTCCATGACATCGGCGCAGGCCACGAACAGGTCCTTCCAGCCGTCGTTGTTGAGGTCCACGATGCCAGCGCCCCACCCGGAACGCGCGCGCGACAGGGTGGCGATTCCGGAGCGGGCGGTGACCTCCTCGAAGAGCCCCCCCCCAAGGTTCTTGAAGAGAGGGAAGGTCTCGTTCGCGAGTGCGGTCTGAAAGATGTCGGGCCGGCCGTCGTTGTCGACGTCACGGGCGTCTGCGCCCATGCCCGCGACGGGCTCCGCGCGTTCGGTCAAGGCCACCCCCCGTTCGAAGGCGGACTCCGTGAAGGTGCCGTTGCGGTTGTTCATGAACAGGAAGGAGGGCAGGGTATCGTTGGCGACGAATAAGTCCATCCAACCGTCGTCGTCGAAGTCGGCGACGCCGATGCCCATCCCCTTCCCGATGTGGGCGCGGATGCCGGAGGGGACCGAGACATCGGTGAAGGTCCCGTTGCGGTTGTTGTGGAAGAGCGAGTTCGGAAGGCCCTGATATTGCTTCGGGTGGCAGTAGTCGGGTGATTCGGGCTTGCCGCACAGAGGCTCGTGGGCCGGGTCCCAGACGCAGTAGTTAGAGACGAAGAGGTCCAGCCAGCCGTCGTGGTCGTAGTCCACGAAAGCGGCGGCGACCGCCCAGAGCCGGCCGTATTTGGGGTCGGGTTGGGCCAGGCCCGCCGCCTCGGTGACATCCGTGAACGTCCCGTTTCCGTTGTTGTGGAAGAGGGTGTTCCTCCGCAAGCCGGCCACGAAGATGTCGGTGTAGCCGTCGTTGTCGTAGTCTCCGGTGGCCACCCCCAGGTCGTAGCCCCGGCCCGCCACCCCCGCGGCCTCGGTAACGTCGGTAAATGTGCCGTCGCCGTTGTTCCGGTAGAGACGGTTCCACTGCTCCGGGCCCGTCTTCTCCAGGCTGGTCATGTTCGCGCCGTTGACCACGTAGATGTCGAGCCAACCGTCGTTGTTGTAGTCGAGGAGAGCGACCCCGGAGACCATCGTCTCCGGCTGGTGCTTGCGCTGCGTCCGGCCCGAGTTGGTGACGAAGCGCACGCCGCGCTTGGCCGCGACCTCATCGAAGACGATGGGATCGAACTTCAGGGGGGGAGCAGCCCAGGCCGCGACTCCGACCAGGAGAGCGACCAGAAGGATTCGAGTGGCGGACCGCACGTAAGGCGAGGCTAGCGCCCGCAAAGGAACCCTGTCAACCGATGACACCGTTAGGAGCGACACCGTCACCGCCGCCCGCGTTTCTCGGGCACCGTGCAAACGGACTAAAATGGGATTCCTGTGTCCGGAAGTTGTCGCGGGCCTCACACTCGCCGCCTCCTGGCGGGCCTCCTCCTGAGCGGCCTCTTCGCTTCGGAGGCGGTGGCCCAGACGGGATCGGACCCAGCCACGGCTCTCGAGTCGGCCATAGCCTCCGCCGAAGAGAGCCTGCGGCAGAGCGACCTTTCCTCCGCGGAGAGACACTACCGCGAGGCCCTGTTCGAGGGCTGGTTGTTGACGGGCGAGCTGGAGAGGGTCGAGAGGCGGTCCGGGGTGGCGCGGGAGGCGGTGCGCAACGCCTCGCTCTTCACGGTCGAGACCCCTCCCGCGCTCCGCTTGCTGGCCACCGCCCACCTCCAGTTGGGGGAGACCGCGCCGGCCGTGCAGATCTTGAGCGAACTCGCGGGGAAAGGCACGACGGACGCGGCGACCCTCCGCCTCCTCGCCAAGGCCCTTGCCGCCGACGGGCAGCCCGAGCGAGCCGTGCAGAAGCTGGACGAGGCCAGTTCGGCGGCCACCGACGACCCGGAAGAGGCATTCCTGCTCGCCACCGAGTACCTGTGGTTGAAGAGAGTGGATGCCGCCGCGCTCCTGTTCGCGCGCGTCGTCCAGGCGCGGCCGATTCCGCAGACCCGCGTTCTCGTGGGCCGCGCTTACCGCGACGCCGGCGAGTACGAACGCGCGCGATCTGAGCTGCGGGCGGCCCTCGACCAGGACCCGAGCGTGCATCGCGCCCACTACTACCTGGGCATGGTGATGTTGGCGGATGCGGGAGCCGGGCCCGATCGGCTGGAGAGGGCAGTAGGTGAGTTTCGAAAGGAGCTCAAGAACAACCCGCACGATGCGCTCACCAACGATCAGCTGGGCACCGCGCTGCTGGAGGCAGGGCGGCCGGCGGAGGCATTGTCGGCCTTGGAGGCCGCAGTCGGAGAGGAGGCGCGCTCTGCTTTTGTCTACCACCTCGGGCGTTGCCAGCTCGCCCTCGAGCGGCCGGGGGACGCGTTGTCCTCGTCTCGGCGTGCCTTGGACCTCGCCCGGGAGCAGGGGGCCGGCGAGGCCGAAGTGGCGCAAATTCATTACCAGCTTGGCTTGGCGCTCAGAAAGCTAGGGTCGGCGCAGGAGGCGGTCGCCCAACTGGCCGAGGCCCGGCGCATGACCAACCAGGGGACAGATGCCTCGGGGGAGGCTGCGGCCAGGGGCTCGTTTGCCGCCGCCCTTGACTCCCAGAACGAGACCTCCTCCCTCTCCGCGCTGTCCCCCGGACAACGGGCGGCGCTGAGGACGCGGGTGAGGCTGAGCCTGGCGCGCGCCTATTTCAACCTGGGCGTTCTGCAGGCCCAGGGCCAGCGCTTCGCACCCGCGGCGGAGTTCTTCCGGAGGGCGGCGGAGGCCGAACCCGACTTCCCCCAGGTCCAGTCCTCCCTCGGTGTGGCCTACTTCAACGCTCGGCAATTCGACAAGGCCACCGAACCCCTGACCCGCGCCGTGGCCACCAGCCCGGAGAACCCGGGCTTGAAGCGCATGCTGGCGATGTCCTGGCTCAACACCGAGGCCTGGGCCAAGGCGGCGGCCCTGCTGCAAGACGACCCGGAGCGCAGAACGGACGGATCCTTGCAGTTTGCCTACGGCCTCGCCCTGCTGCTCAGCGGCCGCGCAGCCGAGGCGGAGACGGTCTTGGCCATGCTTCTCAAGGAGCAAGGCGATTCGCCCGAGCTCAGCGTGCTACTGGGCCAAGCGCAGGCGGACCAGAGGAAGTACGACGAGGCCGCTCGGGCGCTCGAGCGAGCGGTCCGGCTCAAGGCGGAGGTGGCGGGGGGCCGCGCAACCCTGGGCCTTGTCTATTGGAAGCAGAAGCGCCTGGCGGACGCCGAGGCCACCCTGCGCACGGAGCTCATGGCGCATCCCACCGACCTGCAGTCGCAGCAGAACCTCGCGCTCGTCCTCGACGCACAGAATCGGCGGGAGGAGGCGATCGTTCTCTTGCGCGACGCCCTCCAAACGAAGCCGGACTTCGCCGATGCTCACTACTTGCTGGGTAGGATCCTGCGCACCCAGGGCACCCTCGGGGAAGCGGTGGAACACCTGGAAGCGGCCGCGCGCCTGGACCCAGGGGACGCCGGCATTCACGATGAGCTGGGGCGGGCCTACCAGGCTCAGGGCCGCAGGGAGCAGGCCCGGCAGGAGTTTGGGGCTTCCCAGAAGCTCAAGGCCAAGAGGGGAGGAGACAGCCCGTGAACCGCTCGTCCAGCGATGCGGCCGCACTGTACGCAGGTATCGCGACCCCGATGTCAAGCCCGGTGAGGCATCCGTGAAGCTCACCCTGGGTCTGGTTCTCTTATGGCTCCTCGCGGCTTCGGGCTTGGCGCAGCTCGCGAGCCCCACGCCGAAGCCGCTTTTCCGCGACATCGCGCGCGAGGCAGGAATCACCTTCCAACACCACGCCGCACCGGAGAAGAAATTCATCGTGGAGTCCATGAGCGGCGGGGTCGCCCTGCTCGACTTCGACAACGACGGGCTCCTCGATATCTACTTAACCGACTCCCTGACCGTGGACACGGCCAAGAACCCGAGAGCGGCTCGCAGCGCGCTCTACCGGAACCTGGGCAACGGGAAGTTCGAAGACGTGACGGAAAAGGCCGGGGTGGGGCACCCGGGCTGGGCGATGGGGGTGTGCACGGCGGATGTGGACGGAGACGGCTGGCCGGACATCTACGTCACTGGCCTAGGCCGGAACTATCTCTATCACAACAACCACGACGGCACCTTCACCGACATCGCGGAACAAGCGGGGGTCGCGGGGGGCGGCTGGTCCGCGGGTTGCGGCTTCGCCGACTACGACCGGGACGGCAACCTCGACCTCTTCGTCAGCCGCTACGTGAAGATCGACCTCGACGACCTGCCCGCCTTCGGCAGCGGCAAGACCTGCCAATATCGCGGCATCGCGGTGCAGTGTGGGCCCCGGGGTCTCCCCGGAGAGTCGGACCTCCTTTTCCACAACGACGGCAACGGGCACTTCACCGAGGTCAGCGAGAAGGCCGGGGTCTCCGATCCGCGCCACTATTTCGGGCTGGGGGTCGCTTGGTTCGACTACAACGGCGACGGCTGGCCGGACCTGTACGTGGCCAACGACTCCGGGCCGAGCTATCTCTACGAGAACCAGAAGGACGGGACGTTCAAAGAGGTCGCCTTCCCCATGGGGGTGGCGGTGAGCGAGGACGGGGGCGAGCAGGGGGGGATGGGCGTGGCCGTGGGTGACTACGACAACAGCGGTCGGTTCAGCATCTACAAGACGAACTTCGTGGAGGAGTACAACAGCCTCTTCCACAACGAGGGCGACCACTTCGCCGACGTCTCCTTCCGCTCGAAGACCGCCCCCAGCAGCCTGCCCTACGTCAAGTGGGGCACGGCCTTCTTCGATTACGACAACGACGGGTTCCTGGACATCATCTCCGTCAACGGCCACGTCTACCCCCAGATTGGCCTGTCTCGTCTGGGCCCCTCCGCGGGCTACCGGCAGCGGAAGCTGCTCTATCACAACCGCGGGGACGGAACATTCGACGAGGTCGCGGAGCAGTTCGGGGCTGCGCTCACGGAGCCGAGGGTGAGCCGCGGTCTGGCCGTGGGCGACCTCGACAACGACGGGCGGCTGGACGTCGTCGTCAACGACCTCGACGGCAACGCCCAGGTGCTGCACAACGAGCTGGCCGACGTCGGCAACTGGCTCCGCGTGAAGCTCAAGGGCAAGGGTCGGATGACCGACGCCATCGGGGCCGTGGTCACCGTGAAGGCAGGCAGGCTCCGTCTGACGCGCCTCGTCCAGAGCGGGACCGGTTATCTCTCCCAGGACGACATGCGGTCGCATTTCGGCCTCGCCCACGAGCCGCAGGCGGACTCGATCGAGGTCCGGTGGCCGGACGGAACCATCACCCGGCGGGAGAGGGTGAAGGCGAACCAACAGGTGGAGATCGAGCAGCCTCGGTGAGGGCGGCCGGAGTCCGAAGAGAGCTCCCCTTGGTGAGGCGACGGATTCAGGAGCCGACCCACATACGGAGCACGTCCTCGGCTGGCTTTTCTCGCGGCGTGTAGTCTGTGTCCTGCGGTCCCGGCGCCGGCACCGCCCAGTCCCACCAGAAGACGCCCTTCATCCAGGCCGCCTCGACCGACCAGACCTGGAAGGCCGCCGCGTAGCAATCCGCCTGCTCGCTGGGGTCGTAGCGGGAGCCGGTGGAGTAGTCGTAGGGGGCGCGGTTGGTCCCGGCGGCGCTCCGGTAGCCGATCTCGGTGAAGACGACCGGCTTTCCATGGCTCGCCTGCCAGTTCTTGTAAGCGGCGACCATGTTCTGGCCGTAACGGTTGGAGAACCATCCCTGCGCGAGTTCCTGGCGGCTGGGATCGTCCTTGTCGGTCAGGGGGGTGTAGACGTCCAGGCCCATGAGGTCCAGGGAGTCCCAGAAGGAGACGCTCGTGAACTCATCTCCGGGCGCGTTGGCGTTGGCGGCGTAGGTGATCGAGCCCCGGTAGGCGCCGCGCACGGCGCCCACGACCCCCGCCCACTGCGCGGCGTATCGCGAATCGGTGAGGGTCGCGAGCTCGGTCCCCACGCAAAACATCTCGGCGTGACCGGCCTCAGCCAGCGCGGCATACCGGGCGATGAACGCTCGGTAGCTGGCGAACCAGCGGTCGGTGTCCACGGGGTGGATCGTTCCCCGCCAGGTGCCGTCCTGGACGTCCACATGCGGTTTGAGCATGACCTTCAGGCCGAGGCCATGGAGGTCCTGGATGGCTGCGCTGACCGCGTCGTCCGTGGGTGTGCGGAGGAGGTCGGGGCCGATCTCGTCCGAGTCTCGTCCGTCCATGTACCAGGTGGCGATGACCGCGGCCCAGCTGGACTTTGTGGCGGCCAGGCCGCGGCGGGAATCTCGGGCGTCCGAACTTAAATATTCGTCGTGCCACCAGGAGACGTGGGTGATGCCGTTGTAGGCGAAGCCGGAGGGGGACGCCGGGCTCGCGGTCGGCGCGGGGTTGGGAGGCGTTGGCGTTGCCGAAGAACCACAGCCGCCGAAGGGAAGAGCGGCGACCAGGAGAAGGGCGCGGGGGGTGCCCTTCACGGCTTGACGCCCACGTCATGCTCGAGGCCGGTGTCGGTGAGGCACCAGCTCCGGACCCAAAGCGAGTCCGAGAGCTGGATGTGACCGGGTCCTCCTCCTAGGGGGCGGCTCGAGGAGCAGTCCGCATCGGGAGCGCAGCCTCCCGCGCAGCCGGGGAGGCTTGTGATCCGCACTTTGAACCCGTTTCTCTCGATGGCCTCGACGACGCCGCAGAAGCCGCCGCCATTCCAGCGTCGGACACAAACCCGGTCCCCCACCGACTTCCCGGAGCCGCGGCTGCCCCGGCTGCGCAGAAGGCGGACCAGCTCCCCGCGGTTCGCGGCCTGGGCGATGTCCAGCGCGGTCCCCGCCTCCCGGTCGCGCGCGTCGGGGTCCGCTCCCGCGTCCAGGAGGAGTTGGACGACGTTGGCGCGGCCGATCGAGGTGGCCTGCATCAAGGCCGTCCAGCCGCGGGGTGTGGAGGCGTTGACGTCGGCCCCGGCCTGGAGCAAGACCTTGGCCGTCTCCGATCGACCGCTCGCCACCGCCACCATGAGGGCGGTGGAGCCGGTCGAGTCCCGGGCTTCCAAGCTAACCCCGCTCCGCACCAGCGCCCGCAGCCGGCCCAAGTTGCCCTCCCGGGCGGCGATATGGAGCGCGCGCTCGTCGGGGGAGAGCCTCCCCGCGCTGGCGGAGAGGGCGGCCGCGGCCAGCAGGACGAGGGACGTCATCCCTCGCGAGTCTACCAGAGAGACCTCGGCGGGGAGACGCACCCGCTCCCGGACGTTGACTTGAACCCTCGAAGGAGCGTACGGTACGCCGCCGATGAACAGTGCTCCGTGCTTCTTGGGTGTGGACTTGGGCGGCACCCAAATGCGAATGGCCGTCGTCACGGGCGAGGGGCGCCTGGCGACGGAGGTGGTCTCGGTGCCCACCGGCAGGGGCTTCGGGCCCGATCACCTGAGGCACGGCCTCCGGGATCTCCGCCATCGTCTCCGGCCCGTCCTGGACAACCGCGCCGACGTCGCGCTCGGCTTCGGAACCGCGGGCATCGTCGATCGCGGCCCCCTCACTCAGTGCAACAACCTTCCCCTCCTCAACGGCACCGACCTCGGGAAGCTGCTGCGGGAGGCCGCGGACGGTCCGGTCGCCCTCGAGAACGACGCGCGCTGCTTCACGCTGGCGGAGGCGAGATACGGCGCCGGCCGCGGCGCCCAAGACGTCTGCGGCATCACCCTCGGGACCGGGGTCGGCTGCGGCGTGATGGTCGGGGGACGGCTTCATCGCGGCGCGGGGTCCCAGGCGGGTGAGGTCTACCGCATTCCGCTTCGGGGGCACTCCCTCGAAGACTTCCTCTCCGGTGCCGGGGTCGTCCGCGGCTACGAAGCGGCCGGGGGGGGGCCCCGTGCCTCCCTCGATGCTCAGGGCATCGCGGAGTTGGCCCGTACCGGCGACAAGGCGGCGGGAGCGGCTTGGCGGTCCTTCGGGGAGGACCTCGCTTTCCTCTGCGCGTCCGTGATCGCGCTCCTAGACCCCGCCGTCATCGTCATCGGCGGGTCCCTGTCCCGGGCGCGCGACCTCTACGTGGCCGACCTGGCCTCACGCTTGGAAGGGTATCCGACCCGCATCGCGGAGGCGGCGCTGGGTCCCGCCGCCGGCGTCATTGGAGCGGCGGCCCTGAACATGGACTAGCGGGCCCGGGGGGAAACCCCGGGCAGGAAGCCCTGCGGACGAGGACGCCGCGGTTCCTCAAGAAACGCCCAGAACACCGGGTCCGGGCCAGGCAAAGCATAGCGGCGCCCAGGGGGAGGGCTCAAGGAGACACCCAGATTCTCAGGGTGTTGCCCAGGCTTGCCGGAGCCGCCGCCGCAAGAGCTCCTGGGCTTCGTTGGTCGCCACCAGGAGGCTCCCCCAGAGCGGCGCTTCCTTCCCGAGGGCGGAGACCACGATCTCGGTCGGCTCGAGCAGGATGCGCCCGACGATGCGGCGCACGTCGTGAAGGAAGGGCTTCCCCTTCGCGACCACGGCTCCTCCCAGGACGATGAGGGAGGGGTCGAGGACGACGCTCAAATTCGCGGTCGCGATGCCGATCAGCGTGGCCACCTCGTCCAGCGCTCTGCGTGCCTGGCCGTCGCCCACCTCGGCGGCATCGAACAGTTCGGCAACCCAGCGCTCCGGGTCGCTCCCCGCTCCGGGTGGCCAGCGGGAGGCGAGGGCCTTGAGGCCGGCCAGGCTCTCCAGGGATCCCTGGGTCTTCTCCTCCCCGCCCACAAACTGGGGTCCCATGCACATGAGGCCGATCTCGCCCGCCAGGGAGTGATGCCCCCGGTGCAATTCGCCATCCATGAGGATGCCGGCGCCGATCCCCGTTCCCACGGAGATGAAAGCGCACGTACTGTGACCGACGGCGGCCCCCCGCCAGTGCTCCCCCAGGATGGCCAAGTTGACGTCATTCTCGACCACCACGGGAGCGCCGAGAGCCCGCCTCAGAATCTCCCGCATGGGTACCTGGGACCAGCCCTGCAGGTTGGAGGCCAGGGTCACGACACCCCGTTCCCGATCCACGGCTCCGGGAGCCCCCGCCCCCACCGCAACGAGGCGCCCCCGGGGAATCTGCGCCTCCGCCAGCAGCTCCTTCACGTCCTCCGCGAGCCGTGTGAGGAGGGCGGCGGGGTCGAGACCCACCGGAGTCGGCACCACCCGATGGGCGAGCCGTGCGCCCCGCAGGTCGGCCACGGCCAGCCGCGTGCGGGTGGGGCCGAGATCGATACCGGCCACGAAGCCGTGGCTGGTGTTGAACTCCATGGATGTGGGTCGTCGGCCTCCGCGGGAGGCGCTGGTGCCGAGGTCCCGGACCAGGCCGCTCCGGATCAGCTGGGAGGCGAGGCTGCCCACGGTGGGGGCGGAGAGGCCGGTAGCCTGGATAAGCTCCGCGCGGGTGAAGGGCTCGTGTCGGTCCATGGCGATGGCCAGGACGCGCTCGAGGTTCAGGCGCCGAATGTCGCCGGCGTTGCCAACGCCCGTCCGTGTGCGGAGCCCGAGCGAACGGACAGCTCTGGGTGCCATCTTCGGTAAGGAGTTTACGAAAGTCGCGACTGCTTTGGCAACGGCGGCCTCACGTCCTTCCCTCCCGAGGATCAAGGGCACCCGTCGATCTCTGAGACTCGCCGGTCCGGGTGGCTGAAAGCCGCCCCCACTCGTGAGCCGAAGTGCAATTGATACATAAACTTAGCGGTGCCACCGCTCGGGAGGGACCGATCAAAATCCCATCCCGGTCAGCCCGGGATGAGCGTCTTAACCCGTATCGTTGACTCGGAGAGGTTCAGCCGGGAAGAGCACGGGAACGACTCTCGATGCTATAAGGAAGGATCTCGTCAGACCAAACAGGAGGTGCCTCTCCATGATCCGGTCCGCGTGCCTTCCCTGGCTCCTGGCCGCCGGTGGCCTCACCCTGGCGTCGCCCTCTGGGGCGGCCACGGTTCCGGGCGATCGACGGCCCCTGAAAACGGGCTGGATGCTCCAGTCGTCAGCGAAGGTTCCCGAGACCGGGGCCGCCCTGTCGATGCCGGGCTACCGGCCGGAGGGCTGGCACCCGGCCCTCGTTCCGGGCACGGTTCTCGCGACGCTCGTTGAGAACAAGGTCTACCCCGACCCCTACTTCGGATCCAACCTGAGGTCCATTCCCGGTGCCGAGTATCCGATCGGGCAGAACTTCTCGAACCTCCCGATGCCGGCGGAAAGCCCGTTTCGGCCCTCCTGGTGGTACCGCACAGAATTTGAGGTCCCCGCCGTGGGCCGGACCCTCTGGCTGCATTTCGATGGGATCAACTACCGCGCGAACGTGTGGCTGAACGGCCAGCTCGTGGCGGGCGCCAATGAGGTCGCGGGGGCCTACCGGCGTTACGAGTTCGACGTGACCCGCTTCGCCAAACCGCGGAGCGCCCTCGCCGTGGAGGTCTTTGCCCCCGAGCCGAGCGACCTGGCCATCACCTGGGTGGATTGGAATCCGGCCCCTCCCGACAAGGACATGGGAATCTGGGGCGACGTCTATCTGACCGACAGCGGTCCGCTCGCCCTCCGCCACCCGCAGGTCGTCACCCGCTTCGACCTTCCGTCCTTGGAGACCGCCCACCTGACGATTACCGCCGAGGTGCGGAACACCACCAACCAGCCGATGAAGGGGACGGTGCGGGGTGCGATCGAGGCCATCCACTTCTCGCAGCCGGTGGCCCTGGGCCCCCGGGAGAGCACGAGTGTTCGCTTCACGCCCGAGCAGGCGCCCTCCCTAAGCGTCGCCCACCCGCGGGTGTGGTGGCCGTACCGGCTGGGAACTCCGAATCTCTACACCCTCGCCCTCGAGGTCGAGGCGGGAGGGGCGACCTCCGACCGGCAGGAGGTGCGGTTCGGCATGCAGCAGATCACTTCCGAGCTGACGGAGGGCGGTCACCGCCTCTTCAAGGTCAACGGAAAGCCCCTCCTCGTCCGCGGGGGGGGATGGGCCTCCGACCTGATGCTGCGCCCGTCGGCTTCCCGTTGGGAGGCTGAGCTCCGCTACGTGAGGGAGATGGGCCTCAACACCATCCGTCTGGAGGGCAAGCTGGAGAACGACGCCCTCTTCGATCTCGCGGACCGCCACGGGATTCTGGTCATGGCCGGCTGGTGCTGCTGCGACCACTGGGAGCAGTGGCCGCGCTGGGAGGCCGAAGACGAAGCCATCGCCGCGGCATCCCTGCGCGATCAACTCCGCCGCCTGGCGCGCCACCCCTCGGTATTCGACTGGATGTACGGCAGCGACAATCCGCCGCCGCCGAAGATCGAGCAGATTTATCTGAAGGTGATCAAGGAGGTGGAGTGGCCGAATCCGTTTCACTCATCGGCCACGGCTAAACCGACGCCGGGCGCGGGGCCGACGGGCGTGAAGATGACGGGGCCTTACGAGTACGTGG
>DATMML010000081.1 GCA_035570235.1 Vicinamibacteria bacterium
GAAATCCAAGGTCGGCGTTGAAATCAAGACCAACAACGCCAACGCCCGGGCCAAGGAAGGAAGCGGCGAGGCCGAGTACATAAGGCTGACCGGCACGGCGAGAGGCGCCGAGGTCGAGGCAGTCGGCCTCGCGCGCGCGAAGGGCTATCAAGCCCAGGTGTCCGCGCTCGGATCCACCGCGACGGCGCTCGTCAACGTGATCGGATCGCTCTCCGAGGGGCACGCCAAGTTCGTGCCCGACATACTGGTCACGGGCAGCGGCAACGGCGGCTCCGCCATCGACGGCCTAGCGGCGACGGCCATGCGCTTCCTTAGCGGCCCCGGCACGGCTTCCTCCGCATCTGGCAGCGCGAGTCCGCCCGCGGCCTCGGCGGCTCCTCCAGCCTCGCCCGGCGGCGCGGGACACAAGAGTAAGAGCGACGTTTAGCCCCGGCCAGTCGCTCGGTGGCCCATCGCCGTACCACAGGCGGCAGTGGACGTGCCCCGAGTGCGGGATTGAGCATGACCGCGACGTGAACGCGGCCATCAACATGCGGCAAGAGGGGCTGAGGATTTCGGAACTACCGCGAGGTCCGCGGGAAGTCATGCGCGTGGAGGGCGAAACCCCCCTGCCGCGGCGGCGCGTGCCGCTTGCGTCGGGGCGCTCTAAGAAGCGCGAATCGCAGGAGTGCGAGGCCCGGGCCAAATGCTAAACCCGGACCGAGACTCAGAGGAGGCGAAGACCGACGCTATCCGGTTCCGAGCTGCGGGATCCCGATGGCAACCCTCTGCGAGTCGTCGAGCGCCACTGGGCCGCGGCGGCAGGCGGGGGCCGCTGCCACGAGGTCGTTTGGCGCGAGGCACGGCCGGTACTGATCGATGGCTATGGAGCCACGCGGACGCCCAACACGACCCTCTCTCCGGCTACGCCCTTGAGGCGGAAAACGATGCTGCTGCCCATGACTTGCCCATCGCCGGCAACGATCCGGACGAAGCTGCCAGTGGGGCCGATTGTGACCCGCCAGAGGCCGGGAACGCCCGCGCCATCGACGATTTGCATCTCAATCCTGTTCTCGCCCGCGGCCCCCGCGAGGGTCCCCCCCCCGCGTCCGGCTTCGAGATAGACGAGGGCGCTGCCATTGGCGATCAACTGTCCACGGCCACCCCGGAGAAGGAGCTCGCTTTGCCAGAGCAGGCTGCGCGGCTCCGACGCGCGCAATCCCAGCAGTGTCGTTTGCGGGAGGGTGATGCTGGTGGGCGGCAGTGTGATCGTAGTCGGAATGGTGATCGTGGGCGGCAGCGTGATCGTGATCGGGGGAAGAGTCACGCTTGTCGGCGGCGGCATTAGGGTGGTCGTCGTGGTCGCCCCCGGACGCGTCGTGGGCGCCGGCCCCGCCACGGTAGTCTGTGGAGGGTTGGTAGCGGGAGGGCGCGTCGTATCGGTGCCTCCCCCTCCCCCGACGGCCACCGCGCTCCCTACCGCCACGGCTCCGCCGACGACGGCAGCCGTAGTCAGGGCGGCCGAGGTTCCGGCCCCGAGGATCCCCGCCGCCGCGAAGCCGCTCGGGACGACTGCGGCGCCGCCAACCCTGACAGCCGCCTTTTTCAGGAACGGGGCGCAGCCGTCGTCGGTCGGCACGACGGCCGGGTCATAGATCGGGGACTGGACCGCGTTGAAAGACTTGTCAATCACCTCGACGTAGTAGTCGAACTTTTGGAGCTGGCTCGTGGGCTTGGGGAGAATCGCCGAGTAGCACTCGCTCTCCGGCGACATCTCCACGTAATACCAGCTGGCGCCCCGGCCGCGGAAATAGACGCGTGCGCGGCCTACCTCAACCGCGGGCTGAAAGCAGGCCTCGAACCGCGGGTAGCCCTTGGCGACAATGCAGTGGACGGGCGTGTGCTCGATGAAGAGCGGTTCAGCGGCACACAGAACCGCCGGCATGAGTGCGGCGAGGGTCGCCGCGAGCGGTCGCCACGCGGAGGGATAAAGCACGCAAGTCCACCCCTGGTTCCAAAGTAAAACCGCGCCGGGGTTCGTGCAAGTCAGGGAGGACGGTCCCCTTCCTCTGAATTCTCTACCCCACTCGGTCCCGAGAGTTGTCGTTGGTGTGACGCAAACCACCAGCCATCAATGCGTTACGTGGCGTGGTCCCGACGCGGCGCGCTCCCCCGGAATGGAACGACGCCGGCGGAAAAGCAGGCTCTCCCCGACGACGAATTCATCCGTTCCCCTAGCCTCGTTTGAGAGTTATTCGATGGTCAGGACGGCCCGGGCCGGATCCGGCGCCCCCAGTGCGACGGCCAGAGCCCCTGGCGATGCCCCCCCTACCGTGAGACGGAACTCGCCGACGCCGCCGGTCTCGTTCCCGGCCTCATCCACCACTGTGAGCAACGAGGGCTCGATCGAAAACTCGACACTCGTGGCGGCACCCGGGGCCAGGCTAACGCGCTTGACGGCCTTGAGAGCCGCCAGGGGCACGCGGCCAGAAGCCGAGAGGGGGGTCACGTAGAGCTGCACCACTTCATCGGCCGCCATAGCGCCCGCATTCGTCACCCGCACGCGGGCGGAGACCTTCTCGCCCCGCCTCGCCCGGGGCTTCGAGAGCTCGAGGGGACCGTAACCGAAGCGGGTGTAAGTCAAGCCGAAGCCGAACGGGTAGAGTGGCTTTGCCGTCATGTAGCGGTAGGTCCGCCCGACCATCGAGTAGTCTTCGAAGGGCGGGAGCTGGTCCACCGATCTCGGGAACGTGATCGGCAAACGGCCCGAGGGAGCCGCGTCCCCGAACAGCACGTCGGCTACCGCGCGGCCACCCTCTTGCCCGGGGTACCAGACGAATAGGAGCGCGTCCGCCATGTCATCGACTTCGGGGCTCGCGATCGGGCTGCCACCCATCATCACCACGACGAGCTTCTTTGCCGCTACCCTCAGGGCACGCAGGAACTCCACCTGATTGGGGGGCAGCCGCAGATCAAGACGGTCGCCCTTCGTTGGCGAGGCGATAGCCGCGCCCTCTTCACCCTCGATCAGGTTCGAGAGGCCCATCACCGCGATGGTTACATCGGCTTCCTGGGCGTAGCGGTAGGAGCCAGGTGAGAACGGGTCCGCGTTGGGCCGGTCGGGCAGGCAGCCGGCGCGGAACTCCACCGAGGTGGCGGACGAGACCTTGCCCACGATCCCCTGGAGCACCGTCGACATGTCCTCATTCAGGCCGTAGTAGTTCCCGAGCAGCACCGCCGCATCGGCCGCATAGGGGCCGGTGACGAATAGCTTGCGAAGATCCTTCCGCAAGGGAAGGGCGGCGTCCCTGTTCTTGAGCAGCACTAGGGACTTCACCGCGGCCTCGCGGGCCAGTCGACGATGCTCGGAGGAGGCGATGGCGCTCTCCGGCACATGTGCAAACGCCTGGCGGTCCTCGGGGTCGAAGAACCCGAGCCGGAACTTCGTGCGCAGCAAATGACCAAGGGCCTTGTCGACCTGCTCCTCGGTCACCAGGCCTCTCTTCACCGCTTCCATCAGGGGGCTGTAGTCTGTACAGGCCAGATCGGTCCCCTGGCCCAATGCGAGCGCAGCCGATTCCGCCGCGTCCTTGGTCACTTTGTGGTTCTTGTCGAAGTCGGGGATGGCTCCGCAGTCCGAGACGACGTGGCCCTTGAAGCCCCAGCGGCCCCTCAGGGTGTCGACGAGAAGGGCCTTGCTACCACAGCAGGGCTCGCCGTTCGTACGGTTGTACGCGCACATCACCGCTTCCACTCCCGCGTCCACGAGGGCCTTGAAGGCCGGCAAGTACGTCTCGTTCATGTCCTTCGGGCCAGCCACGGCGTTGAAGGAGTGCCGCTCACCCTCCGGGCCGCTGTGCACGGCGAAGTGCTTCGCGCACGCAGCGGCCTTGATCCGGTCGGGATCCGGCCCCTGAAGGCCCTTGACGAAGGCCACGCCCAGAGCGGCAGTCAGGAATGGGTCCTCGCCATAGGTCTCCTGGCCGCGCCCCCAGCGGGGATCGCGGAAGATGTTGATGTTCGGCGTCCAAAAGGTCAGGCCGCGGTAGCGGTCCCGGTACCCGGCCCGTACCGCAGCATGGTGCTTGGCCCGAGCCTCGTCCGCGATCGCTTCCGCCACCCGACCCATGAGCTCGGCGTCGAAGGTGGCGGCAAGGCCGATGGCTTGCGGGAACACAGTGGCGCGTCCACCCCGGGCCACACCATGCAGGCTCTCGTTCCACCAGTCGTAGGCCGGTACGCTCAGGCGGGGAATGGCGGGGGCGCTGCTGCTAAGCTGCCCGATCTTCTCCTCGAGCGTCATCCGGGCGACAAGGTCCTTGATCCGGACCTCGATCGGTCGATCGGGGTCCAGATACGACGCCTGCTCCCCCGCAGCCACCGGCCCGGCCAACCCACCCACGCAAACGACAAATAGGGCAACTCTGTGAAGCATGGTCCTCCTCCTGGGGAACCGGCGGAGAATATTGTAGGCTTGACCTTTCCGCAATGGAGGCTCGATGAGGGCCTGCCGGTGCCGGACCCAGAGGGCAGCACGCGCCCGCGCCTTCTCCACGACGAGCACCAACTCGAACACACGATCGGCGGTGGCCTGTTTCCAGGGGAGAAGGAGTGGAAGAAACGAACCCAAGCGAGGTTAGACCATGAAAGCTGTCGTCGTCCACGAGTTCGGCGGGCCTGAGGTACTCAAGCTCGAAGACGTGCCCACACCCCGCCCCGCGGGGGGACAAGTGCTCGTCCGTATTCGCGCGGCTGGCGTAAACCCGTACGACACGCTGATGCGCAGCGGAACATACGCCGTCAAGCCACCATTGCCCTACACGCCGGGCTCCGATGGGGCTGGCGACATCGAGGCGGTGGGCGACAACGTGAGCCGGGTAAAACCGGGTGACCGCGTTTACACCGCGAAGACGTTAACCGGTGCCTACGCCGAGTATGCGCTGACCTTGGAAAGCCAGGTTCATTCCCTTCCCTCGAACATCAACTACGCCCAGGGCGCGGGCATTTGGGTGCCGTATGGCACGGCATTTCATGCGTTGCGTCAGGTCGCCAGGGCACGCGCCGGAGAAACACTCCTGGTTCACGGCGCCAGCGGCGGGGTAGGGGTCGCTGCCGTCCAGATCGGACGGGCCCTGGGCATGACCGTCCTCGGTACAGCCGGGACCGAGAAAGGACTAACACTGTGCAAGCGCGAAGGCGCCCAGCATGCTTTCGATCACACCAACCCGACCTACCGAGATCAGATTCTTAAGGCGACGGGCGGCCTGGGCGTCGACCTCATCCTGGAAATGCTTGCCAATGTGAACTTGGGACACGACCTGAAGCTGCTCGCTCCTCAGGGCCGTGTGGTGGTCATTGGCAGCCGGGGTGACGTCAGCATCACGCCGCGCGACCTCATGACCCGTCGTGGCTCGATTCACGCCTTTACGCTGTGGGGAGTCACCGAACCCGAAGAGAAGGAGATTCACGCCGGCTTGATCGCCGGGCTGGAGAACAACACCCTCCGGCCCGTGGTCGGGAAGGAGCTGCCACTCGCCGAGGCCGCCCGCGCTCACAAGGAGATAGTCCAACCAGGCGCGTACGGCAAGGTTGTTCTCGTTCCGTAAGTAGCCGCTGGGTACGATTCAGGTGCGGTCAAGGGCAGGCCGCCCCTGATCCCTCGCTCGATAGAAAGACATCCAAGCGACGGCCGCCTAGGGGCCCACGACCTCGAGAAGAGCCGCGTCGGAGTCGGTCCACGCCGGTGCGCCCTGGTGACTGAGCCTGCGAGCGGCGTCGTCCCAGTGCAGGTGGGTGATGCTGCTGTCGCCCCTCTCGTAGGCGTAGGTCTGTCCATCATCCCGATACAGCGTGAAGTCGCCGTCCGCGCCGGAATAGACCCGCACCTTCGTGAGCTTTTGGGTCTGGTGGGTGCTCTCGACGGGCTCGCCCAGAGGTACGATCGATCCTGCGCGGACGAAGAGCGGCAGCGTGTCGACGGGCGCCGGAACCTCGATCGTCTGTCCTCCGCGAACTCTTTCCCTCGTCCAGTAGTTGTACCAATTCGCGCCCTGAGGCAGGTAAACCGAGCGGCGGGTCGCGCCCTGCTCGGTTACCGGCGCCACGAGGAACGCCGGGCCAAACATGTACTCGTCGGTGATACCGGCGGCTTTCGCGTCTTCGGGAAAGTCCATGAAAAGCGCCCGCATGTACGGAGCCCCCGTCTGGTACGTCTTGTAACCCAATGAGTAGATGTAGGGCTGCAATTGATAGCGGAGCTTGAGGTACTTCACGAGGATGGGCTCCGCTTCCCTCCCGTAAGACCAAACCTCGTTGTACAAACGGCTGCCGTGGGCGCGGAAGATCGGGAGAAACGCCGCGTACTGGAACCAACGGGTGTAGAGCTCGGGGTAATCGTCATAACCTCCGACGTTGTCGCGCGCATCCGATGGGTCCAGAAGCGGCTTGCGCGCGGGTCGGTGCTGGGCGGGCAAGTACTGCCAGCCACCGATGTCGTTCGACCAATAGGCCATGCCCGAGGCGGCGAAGCCGAGCCCGGTGGGAATCTGCCGCTTCAGAGTGTCCCAGGTGGGATGGATGTCCGAAGACCAGAACATCGTGCCGTTGCGCTGGGCGCCGAGATAGGCGTCGCGCGAGAGGATGAGCGCGCGGTGGCCGCTGTCGCGGCGGAACCCGTCGTAGAGGGCCGCCGTATGGAAGAGGGGATAGACGTTGAAATAGCGCGTGCCGGGGCCGATGTGGAAGAAGCTGCCGTTGGGGGGCAGGTCCGGCTCGGTCTCGTCGGCCCAGAGCGAGTCGAATCCCTTGCTGAGGATGTTGTCGCGGATGGTGTCCCAGTACCACCGGGCCGCCTCAGGGTCGGTGGTGTCGATGTCAGAGCCGGCCCGGTCGTAGGGGAGGCCGTCCGTCGGCGTGCCGTCGGCGAGGTGCAGGAACCAGCCCTTCTTGGCCAGCAGATCGTAGAAGCGCGAGTCCTTCGTGAACCGCGGCCAGACGCTGATCATGGTCTCGAAGCCGAGCTCGTGGAGCTGGCGATTCATCGCCGGCGGATCGGGCCACTTGCCGGGGTCGAAGTCCATCTGGCCCATCTTGGTGAAGTAGAACCAATCGACCACGAGGACGTCCACAGGGAGGTGCCGCTCGCGATAGCCCTTGGCCACGGCCAGCACCTCGTCTTGGCTGGAGTAGCGCTGCTTGCATTGGATGTAGCCGTAGGCCGCCCTCGGCAGCATGGGCGTCACCCCTGTGAGCAGGCGGTAGCCGGAGTAGATCTCATCGCTCGTGCCGCCCGCGATCACGAAAAAGGAGACTCGATTGCCGACCTCCGACGTCCAGCGCGTCTGCTCGTTAAAACCCGGTTCGATGGTCGTCTTCGAGGGGTTGTCCCAGATCATTCCGTAGCCGTAGTTGGTGACCACGAAAGGTACGCAGATCGTAGGACCCCCGGTTGCGTTGTAGTCGTGCCAGCACGGGACCGTGTGCCCGCGGTGGTCCAGAAACCCTTCCTGTTGCTGCCCAAAGCCGTAGTAGTGCTCGTCATCGGGGGAAGCGAACACCGCCCCCACCCCATAGAAGGGAGCATCTCCAGATCGCCTGTCGTTCAAGATCCCAGCGTTGCCGTCCTTGTGATTGGGCACGGACATCGACCAGCCCAGCATCTTCGCTAAACGCTTGCCCTGGGGAGTGCCGATCGTGATGGCGGCGGGGGGAGCGGAGCCGCTGAAGAACCGGGCGATATCGATCTGCGTCGCCACGGGCGTGTGGGGACGGTGGGCCGCGACAACGATCGCCAGCCGCGGGGAGCGATAGACGTCGCCCTCCTCGCTCCGCTCATGTGCCCAGCCCTCAGCCGATGGGGCGGCGACGAAGCCATAGCCTGGCGGTGCCAGAGCCTCGGCCCGATCCAGGCTCAAGCTGACCCTGACGATGTTCGGGGCGTAGGGCTCGAGAACGATAACGCTGCCATCTCGCTCCAGGACGAATCGCGCCGGCTCCGCGCCCACCACGCACGCCCACGCTACTCCCGCGATGAGCGACAGGGCAGAGCATATGGAACGCGATACGAGACCCTGGCCGATTCCGGTCATTCGGCGCCTCCCCCTCATTCGATGACAGATCCTTAGCTCATTCTTAAAGGGTAGGATATCGTCCATGCGATTCTTGATCTTGCTCACGAGCTTGCGTCTCGCAGCCGCTCCCGCGATTCTTAGTCCCGCCAGCACCGTGGAGTCCTACCTCTCCGCCCTTAGGGTCTTCGACCATCGCGGCATGAGCCAGTTTTGGGCCGACGATGCCGTCACCGAAACGCCGGGCACGAGCTCCGAACCGCACGCGATCGATCGCGAGCGAATGCGTGCCATGCGGGGTTTCGAGCGGGGCATGCATACGAAGTGGTCGTGGACTCTCACGGAGGTGGGTACCTCTGACGTAACGGTCCGCCTCGTAGAAGCAAACGACCTCTATGACCTTCTCCGCTCTGGTGAGTGCGTCCAGACCGTGGTGTACTCAATCCACGACGGCAAAATCACGCGAATGGTCACCAGGGACATTGCCTACTCCGGCCAGCCATTTCAGGCGGCATTCGCCGCCTTCAAGGCCTGGCTGCTCACGACATCGGCCGCATCTGATGAGGCGATCATTCGGCAGGGGCAGATCCAGTTCACTCCCGAAGCTGCCCGGCACCTCCTCCGCTGGCTACGGGCTTGGCACGATCGCTAATCGGTTCGGCCCCCGACGCCATAAACCCTTACCGTTCGCTCAGGCCTTAGGGGTTGGTCGACAGCTGCAGGCCGCTGATGAGGAACAGGTCCTGCAGGAAGAAGCCATGCGTGTACGCGTACCCTCGCCCATTTGGAGTGATGTAGATCGACCAGATGTGACCGGTCCCCGTCGGGTCGCTCGGCCCGAGAGTGTTCCAGGGAGCGGCACGGCCCGTCTCGATCTCGATCCGGCTGATCCGCGCGGGCACGCTTCCCGTCCGCACGTAAACGAAGCGGCCATCGCCGCTGGTGCGCACCGGCTCCACGTAAGGGAGCGGCAGCGGCGATAGCTTCCACCGAAGGGTCTGCGTGCGTTCGCCGGCCAACGAATACGTCGCCAGGCTACCATCTGGCGCCCTCCCCAAGATGCTCACCGTCGGCAGCATACCCGGGATCGCAATCGTTCCCTCCGGGGTGATGGGGCGGACTGCAGCACTCGATGCTTCCACCACCAACGAGCGAGGCGGCCGCCCCGGCTCCGCTCCATTGAAACCGATTCTGCCGCTCTCGACCATCCAGACGCCGGACACGGGCTCGAAACGCCCGCCGGCCAGAGGAACTAACTCCCCGGGGCCCGTGGGGACGAGGAGCAACCGCCATTTCCCGTTGTCGAGACTCTCGAGGGCAACCCACCTGCCATCTTCGGATAGCCCGTGCGCGCGGCCGTCCCCGAGCCGTAGCGCCTGCCCTCCCCGAGTCGGTAGGAGCAGCGCCGAGCCCGGGAGCGCCTCACTCCCGTCCCAAAGCAGGATCTGGTTGCCGTCTCCGGAGAGGCCCACGACCCCCGCGTCCGCAAAAACGGAGGCATCGTGCTCGGCCGCCTCGCCGGCGCGCGCGCCCGCACGCCCCAGTGCTCGAGGCCGTGGTGGATGAGGACTCTCCCATCACGCGACACGTCGTGAACGACCAGCGTGCCGGCCAGGGCGCACACTACCCGCTCGCTGCCCTCGAGGGCCACACGCCGTACCGTTCGCTTCACGTCCGTGTCACCCGCGTCGACCAGCAGCGAACGGCCGTCGGGAGCCCAGGCAAGCCCCTGGTGGGCGGGAGGGATGTGGAGTTCAACAGCGTGCCCCGCTCGATCAACCAGGATGAGGCGGGCGCTGTCGAGAAGCGCGAGCCGGTCTCCTTGAGGCGACACTCGGAGCCGGGCCGCGGGGCAAGGCCGAAGGATCACCGTGCCGATCGGGTATTCAAGCTGGAACTGGCCCTCCCTCCAGCGGACCACGGCCAGGTCATGACCACCCGGAGACCAGTCCGCGTCCAGGACGTCGTCGAGCAGGGGCCTCACCGGCCCGCCCGCGAGCGGAACTCGCGCGAGCGTCCCCAACCAGAGGGTGCCTCGCTCACCCGCGGGAGCCAAGAGAATCGCGAGGTCCCCTTTCGCAGAAACGCTTAGTAACGTAGCGGGGGGCAGGCCGAGCGAGGTCGATGCCGAGCTCTCCAGCCGTCTCACGAAGATCTCGGGGGCGCGGCCGTCCCAGAGCGCGCTGTAGATCACTGTGCTGCCGTCAGATGAGAATCGAGCGCCAGTGACGATGCCGCGGCGGTGGGTGAGCTGGGTGAACCGAAGTTGATCCGGGGCCTGCCGCAAACTCCGGGCCGACCAAATGGCGGCGAGACAGCTGGCCACGGCCACGACGGCAACCCCTGCGACCCACAGGCCGCGGGCACGCCAAGGGTGTGGCCCTCCTCTGCGAGCTAGTGCTTCCGTTCCGCCGCTGGACAGGCCGGTGAGGCCTAGCGCGCGTTGGGCGCGCGTCAGGTCGACGCGGAGGTCGGCCGCGGTCTGGTATCTGAGCGTCCGGTCCTTGGCCAGCGCCTTATCGACGATGGGCCACAGGAGGGCCGCCTCCGGCCGCACGATGTCGAGCGGGGGCGGCTCTTTCCCAAGGATGCCTTCGAAGATCTCGGCGGCGCTCGGGCCCGGAAAGGGCGGCGCGCCGGTCGCCATCTCATACAGCACGGCACCCAGGGAGAAGAGGTCGCTGCGCCGGTCGATCTCCTCGCCCCGCGCCTGCTCCGGCGACATGTACGACGCCGTACCCAACGCGACGCCGGGGCGGGTGCCCACATCGGGCTTCCCGGTGCGCGTGACTTCATTTACGTCGAGCCCCCCGGAGTCCTCGGCCGAGAGCTTGGCCAGGCCGAAGTCGAGCAGCTTAACGTCGCCGCGCTGGGTCACGAAGACGTTGCTGGGCTTGATATCCCGATGGACGATTCCCTTTGCGTGGGCGGCCTCGAGCGCATCCGCCATCTGGGCTCCGAGCTCGAGCACCATCTCTACGGGCAGCGCCTTACCCCCGATGGCGTGCTTCAGGGTCTGCCCCTCGAGCCGCTCCATGACGATGAACGGCTGGCCGTCCTCCTCGCCGACGTCGAAGACACTGCAGATATTGGGGTGGTTCAACGCCGATGCGGCGCGCGCCTCCCGTTGGAACCGCGCGAGCGCGTCCGGCGTGCGCGCGACCTCGGGGGGCAGGAACTTGAGGGCCACGCGACGGCCCAGCCGCGAGTCCTCGGCTTCGTAAACGACGCCCATGCCGCCGCCCCCCAGGGGGGCCAGGATGCGGTAGTGGGCCACGAGCCGCGTGGTCATCGGGCCGGTGAGTGTCGCGTCCCCGAGGCCGCGGTGGGAATTCCCGTGCGCGTGGATCCAGTGGGCGTCACCGGCCGAAAGACGGTGCGAAACGTCCCGAAGATGACCTCGTCGCCGTCGCTTAGCCGCGTCGGACCTTCCCGTCTATCCCCGTTCACCCAGGTTCCGTTCTTGCTGCCCTCGTCGCTGACCCAGACCCCGTTCTCATCGGCGCGGATCCGGGCATGGATCCGAGAAACCCCGGTCGACGGAAGCCGCAGCCCGCACTCCTCGCCCCGGCCGACCAGCGTCTCGCCTCCGGGCACGGGATACTCACGCTTTTCCGCCAGAAGCGTCCCGCGGATCGAAGCCGGCTCAAAGCGCTTCCGCTCCTCCTCCACGACGTCGCCGGTGAAGGCATAGCCGAAACGGGACACGGTCCGCACGAATCGGGGTGTCCGGGCGGGGTCCCCCAGGCTCCTCCGCAACTCGGCGACGAGCTGGGCCAGGCTCGTGTAGCCCACGTGGGCCTCGGGCCAAAGGGCGTCCCGAAGCCGCTGCTGGGACAATGGGTTGGGTCGGTTATCCAGGAGCAGGGCCAGGAGCTGGAACGCCTTGGGTGACAAGGGCACCGCTTCGCGGCCACGCCGGAGCTCGCGCGCTTGCCGGTCGAAGAGGAAGCCGGCGAAATGCAGCCCCATCGCGGGCAACGGTAGCAGGAATCACACTTTCTTCAACTCTCCCTGAACACTTCGGCGGGCTAGCACCCCATCTTGGGAGCGAGCAGGGAGGTGGCAACGGCGTGATTCCGCTCATTCTGGCCCTGGCGCTCCAGGACACCCCTGCCTCAGGCTCCGGCGGTGTAAGCGTGCAGGCGTTCCGCGTCACGGAGCACATCGAGATCGACGGCCTGCTCGACGAGGCCGCGTGGGCCTCGGCCGCGCCGGCTTCGGGCCTCCGCCAACGCGAGCCCGACGAGGGTGCTCCGGCGACCGAGGACACGATCATCCGCGTGCTCTACGACTACGACACGCTCTACGTGGGCGTGCTCGCGCTGGACCGAGAGCCCGCGCGGGTCATCTCTCGCATCCTGCAGCGCGACACCCTGATGCAGCAGGCCGGCGACAACTCGTTCCAATTTGCCGGCGACGACACCATCGCCCTCATCCTCGATCCGTTCCAGGACCATCGCAACGCGTTTCTCTTCGCGACCAACCCGAACGGCGCTGAGTTCGATGCCCTGGTCACGGACGAGAGCCCTGTGCTCAACGTCGATTGGCGCGGCATCTGGCGGGTTGCGGCGAGGCGGACGCGCGATGGCTGGTCGGCCGAGTTCGCGATCCCATTCCGGACGCTCCGCTATCCCAAGGACGCCTCCGGGCGCGCCTGGGGTTTCAATGTGGAGCGCCTGATTCGGCGAAAGAACGAGGACACGCTCTGGGCCGGCTGGTCCCGGGCACAGGGCGGCCTTCATCGCGTGAGCCAAGCTGGGCGCTTGGAGGGCCTCCGTGGCCTGCCGCGCTCGACCTTCAACATCGAGGTGAAGCCCTATGGGCTGGCGGGGGTGACGCAACCACCCTCGCCCGACGGCCAGGCACAGCCCTCCGAGGGACAGTGGCGCCTCGGCGCCGACGCTAAATGGGAGATCCAGCCGGGCCTGGTGGCGGACGCGGCCGTGAAGCCCGATTTCGCGCAGGTGGAAGCCGACGACCAGGTCGTCAACCTCACGCGCTTCGAGCTCTATCGCCCCGAAAAGCGCGAGTTCTTCCTCGAGAACGCGGGTTTCTTCGATTTTGGGACCCGAGGTTCCTACGAGACGCCCCCCTTTCTCATGTTCTTCTCCCGCCGCATCGGAATCGCCGGCACTGACGAGGTGCCAGTCCTCGGAGGCGTGCGTGTCTCGGGAAGAACGGGACGTCAAACCGTTGGATTCGTGGATGTCGTGACCGACTCTGCTTCCGGAGGGCCCCGCACCAACTTCGGCGCTCTGCGATACAAGCGCGACCTCGGGGACCGAAGCTACGTCGGCGTGATGGTCACAGACCGGCACGCCTCGGGGAATGCGGAGACCGACCTCGGTGTGGACGCGTCGATCTGGGCGACACCGGTACTGCAACTAGAGGGCTTCGCCGCGCGCACGTCGAAGAGCGGGGCATTCCCAGATTCAGCCTACAGAGTCTCCGCTCAATACCAGGGCTTCCCGGTCTACCTGAGCGGCGAGTTTCTCAAGATCGGGCCGGGGGCCACGACGGGCATGGGGTTCGTAACTCGAACCGACATCCGGCGGACCGACGGCAAGGCTCAGTACACGTTCTTGCCCCACGTCCTTGGCTTGAGGAGCTTCACGCCGTTCGTCGGAGGGCAATACCTGACGCGCGTGAACGGCGAGAAGCAGGACACCAACTGGTATTCGGGGTTTGCGCTCACCTGGGACTCCGGCGAAAGCCTCAGCGTCACCCATGTCCGCGGCATCTCGGTGCTCGACGGCGGCTTCGCCCTAGCGGACCGCGTGCCGATCGCGCCTGGCTACTACGTTCTCCGCGACACCGAGATCTCCGCGAGTTCGAGCCCCAAGCGCAGCGTCACGGCGTCTGCCCAAGTCTCGCTCTTCGACAACTGGGGCGGCCGGCTGTCGACTGTCTCCGTCGCTTTGCAGCTGCGCGCGGACACCCACTGGTCGATCAGTCTTTCCGAGGCCCGCAGCCAAGCGAGCATGCCCGGCGGCTCGTTCATCGCGAGCGTCACGGCGTTACGCCTCGGCTGGACACCCACCACTCGCCTGACCGCCGCGACTTACCTTCAATACAACAGCCTGACCCGGCGCTTCGTGGCGAACTTCAGGGCTGACTTCATCCACCATCCCGGGAGCGACCTGTTTGTCGTCTTCAACGAAGAGCGAGGAACCGAAGCGGCGCCGTCCTTGCTTGTGGACCGAGGATTTGCCGTCAAGTTGAACTATCTCTTGAGGCTCTGAAGGGGGGCGAGCTATGAAGGCGTCGACCAGTAGAGGTACATGTCCACCCCAGCGACCCTTCCCACTCACGTCAGTCGCTTCATTCTCTATCGGGTCGTCCAAGACTGGGGCTAACCAGAGACGCTGCTCCACGATGCGATGCCATTCCGTTCAACGCTCCTTGGGCGACGTGATCACTCGCTGGTCTTGGCAAGTCCCTTCCACAACGAGTGGAGCGGAGACGGCTTCACGTAACTCTGATTCGTTGACCCGCCCTGCGCCTCTGAGCCGCTCGAGCAGACGGTTACACCATGGCGGAGGCGGGCCTTCTGCGCTCGAGACGCGAAGGCCGGGAGCCCCCTCTTCGAAGGACTTCCGTTACGCAGCTTGGTTTCCTCCCTTCCGCCCGGGTGCACCCAACGCGGTCTTGGGAGAGTGGTCGCGCGTCCCCGCAGGGTCCCTTTCGATCGGCCCGGACCTGTATAGGCCCTCTAGCTCCGTGAGGGCGAGTGTGGTCCAAGCGCCGACACGCGGCGGGGGCTTGAAGACCGAGGGGGCCTCGGATACGCGGGCTCAGGCGAGATCGAAGACGAGAACCTCCGCGGGCCCTTTGCCGGTAAGACGGACCGCTTCCGCGCCACTGAGCGCCGCTCCATCGCCTTCACCGAGTTCGTGCGCGTCGAGCGCGACCGATCCGCGGGCCAGCTGGACCCACGCGTGGCGACCAGGGTTCAGCTTCAGCTCGCGGCGCTCGCCTTCCTCGAGCAAGGCAAGCCACAGGTCGACGTCCTGGCTGATACGAAGGCTACCCTGGCGGCCGTCCTTGGAGGCAAGCAGCGCGAAGCCACGCCGGGCTGCCTCGTGATCGACCGGCTTCTGGTCGTATTCGGGAGCCAGACCTCGTCGATCCGGCAGGATCCAGATCTGTAGGAAATGCAGAGGTTCGGTTCTCGAGGCGTTGTATTCGCTGTGGGTGACGCCGGTGCCCGCCCGCATCAATTGGATCTCGCCGGGCCGGATCACGGATCCGGTGCCCATGCTGTCCTTGTGCTCGAGCGCTCCCTCGAGCACGTAGGACAGGATCTCCATATCACTGTGCCCGTGTGTCCCGAACCCTGAACCGGCGGTCACGCGGTCGTCGTTGAGGACGCGAAGCGTTCGAAAGCCCATGTTCAGAGGGTCATGGTAATCGCCGAACGCGAAAGTGTGCCGACTATCGAGCCAGCCCCAGTCCGTATGGCCCCGCTCCCCTGCCCTGCGCACACGCGTCGTCGCGCTTGCTCGGGCCGTCTGCTTCGCGCTGCTGCCCATCGAGTGCTCCTTGTCTAAACGACGTGATCGGGCTTTCGCTCTACCTGCCACGGCGCCTTAACGTGCGTACCTGAAGACCGGCGCCGATCAGGAATATGACCAGCAACGCCGCGTACAGAGGCCCGAAGACAGGCGATTCTGGAGACGCCACGATGGGGGCGCCGACTGGCACGCGGGTGAGCGTCTCCGTCACCGTCGGAATCATGAGGAAGAAAACAGTCATGGAATAGGAGATCGTCTTGACGTACGTCGACGCGCCCCCGAACAGGCGTGTCGTTTCCGCGAAGGCGGCGATCGTCAGCACGACGAGCGTGATGACGCCCAGAACATGGGGAGGGCCCGCCTTTCCGTGACGGAAGATGGGGAAGCCGGTCAGGGTCGTGATCACCAGAGTGCCGAGATAGACCTGCCCGAGTCGGGTTTTCGGGGAGATCTCTTTGTAACGCGCGAGCGCCATGAACGCCGAGACGACGCAGGCCAGGCTGACCAGGGTATGGAAGAGGCCCAGCGGCGTTAGATGGAACGGAGTCAGGGTCGTCATGGCCACCCCTTCCTTTATGAACAGTCCGACGTGCGACCGTTAGTGTGGAGCGATTCTACGCCCGCTCGAGCAGTGGCACCTCTCGATAAATCAGTGTTCCGAAAGGTGACGTTCTGCTGGGGTTGGTGGCTGCGAACGACACGGCTGGTAAATGGGAAATCGTTGATCCATAGAGCATTGTGCCTTGATCGCCCGTGGCGGCACGGCTGATGCACTCCATTGTCACGAGCTGGGTAACACCAGCTGGGGCAGGAGCCAAAATGTTCGCTCTAGAGACGGGGCTGGGTGGTTACGGTGGGACGGAACCTGAAGAGCCGATTAGGGTCTGGATCGAGCGCGGTGACGGCTCGATCACTCGGGGTCTGGTGGGGGTGCTTTCGGAAGACGGGGCTTCCATCCAGCTGACGGGGCCAGCTTTGGTTGCCGCGGGCGACGACGTGTCCGTACGCATCGCGGTGAGCCGGGACTCGCCCACGTTGGGAACGGTCGCCCGTGTACTCTCGGTCCGGTCGTCGGGGGCGGTGCCCGAGTGCGAGCTCGAATGGACGCACTCGGGAATCGAACGCGGGGCACTCGCGGCGCTCATCGCCTCCCTGAGTTGAGGCCTCTGCGAGGCGTCCGTCAGCACCGCCTGATGCGCGGTCTGATGATTGAGCCGAAACCCGCAGGCAACGCGACCGGCGTTGCCGTCGGCCCCCCCACAACGATCCCAGAGCGAAACCAGGACCCGCGTATGTACGCCCAGGCCCCGATTAGCCCAGCGTCGCAGCGGGGCCACCCTCGGTTAAGTTGAGCTCAGGATAAATTGCACGTTCTTCCCTACGAGTCGATCGGCACTTTTGGGCCGCAGAGCGGAAGCCATACCCGCGTCCCGTGGAATTCCTCGACCATGGTTGTTACCCGCCCACTCGTCGGACAGTTGAGCCCGAGGGTGCGGGTGAGATCAATCACACTGACCGTGCTCATGCTCCCCACCCAGCCGCCAGTATCGGCCACCTGCGCGCAAGCGTAGAGGTAGCCTTTCAGGTCCTCGTTGGTCGCTCCGTTCCCGGGGAGGGAGATGTTGATCCTCTCGCCGGCGGCCACCGTGCCGGTGACGACGCCCTCACCTGTGCAAGGCGGGTTCACTTGGTAGTACCCGCTCAGCCCCGCCCCCTGTGTATCTAGCCGCAACGAACCCACGCAGCCGCTTTGCGCCACAGGGTTGGAGCCCACATATATGGCCGTGAAGAAGAAGGGCCCGGACCACGTCCCGGTCACCTCGGCGGCGGAGTGGGCGATGACGCGCTGCCCCCGCAACCCATGAGCAACGCACCGCCCGCAGCCACGAGCCTGCCGGTCCTCCGTCGATTCGTCACGATGATCGTCTCCCGTTCGTCCCTCCATCGTACACCCGGCAAGCCATGGTACAGGGCGTGTCCGGGAGCCGACCGACGTCCGAGAAAATGCGTGGGTGAGCGATCAAGGGCGCGGCACGGGGCGGGCCAGAAACGGTGGCGCGGCCAAACGCTCTCCGGCGTACGCACGAACCTCTCCGAAGCGATGGCCCGTTGTCCATTCAGTCCGTGCCGCGATGATTTCCTCTGTCGTGCGCGCCACGAAGTTCCACCACATGAGCACGGTCTCGCCGAAGGGAGCGCCGCCCAGGAGGAGGGCGCGGGGCGCCACCGCCCCAGTCTCGAGCCGGAGCTCCCGGCGAGCGGTCCCCAGATAGTAGAGCGTGTCGATCGCCAGAGGCTGCCCCTCCAACTGGCATTCGCCCTCGAGCGGCACGATCGCATGCTCGAACTCGCGGTCGAGCGGGACGACGAGCTGTTGGTCGATGGCCACGGCTAGCTCCGCCCCGACGATGGGCGAAAAGACCCGCGCGGGCGACCTCAGGCCGCCGAGCTCGCCGAGGATCAGCGTTGCTTGGCCACCGGCCAAGGAAAGGACGGGGAGCGCCGCCTCTTGCTCGAAGGCCGGCGCCGCATTGCGGCTGGACTCCGGGAGCGCCACCCAAAGCTGCGCGCCCCGCAGATGACCGCTGTTCTGTGGAGGGGTCTCCTCGGCGTGGGCGATTCCTCGGCCCGCGGTCATCAAGTTAAGGACACCCGGGCGAGCGAGTCCCTCGGACCCGAGACTGTCTTTGTGGAGCACCTCGCCCGCGAGCAGCCACGTAACGGTCTGGATGCCGATGTGTGGATGGGGCGCGACGTCCATCGCCTTCCCTTGTTCGAAGCGCAGCGGTCCGAAGGAGTCGAAAAAACACCAGGCCCCGACGAGGCGGCGCTTGCTGCGCGGCAACAGACGACGGATCGCGATTCCGCCGAGGTCAACAAGGTTGCCGGGCAGGGCTTCGATCGTTGCCCCCGGGGACGGGTCGCACACATAGGACTCGGCCGTGGTCGACGGCGCGAGGTTGCTCAATGGAAGCTCCCGTATCGATCCATCCACGGCTTGAAACAATCCGACGCCGGCCCAACCCCCTTCACCTCAGAGCGCCATCTATCCATAGAGGACGGCGCCCGCGATAACGGCGCCATCCAGCATGATCCAGCCTACGCAGGGCAGGTAGATGTTCCTGTCGCGCTTCTGGAGTCCGTACCACAGCCACAAGACCGCAGAGAGCAAGTATGCGCTCCACGATAGGGTTGAGACCCCGGCCGCTTGATGGCCAATCCATATGGTCAGGACCTGAGGCACCGTCATGAGCATGGTGAAGACAGACAGTCCTCCCAAGAGTCGGCTCAGGACGCTATCCGCGCCGGGCGCATGACCTCTGAGAGTGCCCGGATCTGGTGGCATGGTTACCTCCGTGGACTCTGGACGGGCCGGCCCAAACGGGTCTGAGCTGTGAACACGCTCTCAGCGTTCTTCTGCTCTTCAGCGAATCGCGTCATTCTACCCCTCGTGCCCTTCCCTGATCCTCCACGAGGCCCATGTGCGCGCGTCGGCGTCGCTCTAGCCCGGGGTCATACGGCTACGCAGGGCGGCGCGAGAAGAGTAGACTCCCCTTGTACCGGTAAGGCGACAGTCTTGACCACCTCGCGGCGAGCGTCCTCGGGAATCGATGCGTAAGGATCAGCTTTGTGGCGCGACCTTCCGAACCGTTACGCTGTGGATGACGTTGCTGGTCGTTGGCTTCCTGGCCTGGCACTTCGAACAGATCCAGACAGAGACGCCAATCAAGTTCAGCGATTTCATGGTCCAGGTGGAGTCCGGCCACGTGGCGGACGTGACCATAACGGGCAACGAGATCAAAGGCCACAGCACCAGCTGGCAGCCCCTCAAGACCTTCGCTCCCATCGGGTACGACAAGCTCGTCGACACCCTGCTCGCCAAGAAGGTTGCGGTCAACTACCGGCCCGACAAAACCCCAATTTGGCCCAACATACTGTTCTCCTGGGCCCCCTTTATCCTCAGTCTCGGGTTCTGGATCTTCCTCATGCGGCGGATGCAAGGGGTGCGGACGAACAGGTCGGCCGACGACTTCGCCCGCCTCTTGGCCCAGCTGGCGGAGCTCGAGGAGTTGCTAGCCGAGGCCCAACGGATTGGAACCCAGACCGTGGTCTCCCTGATCTTGACGCCGCGTGGCAGCGCCGAAGGCGAGTCAACCCGCCTCGTCGTCCCGGCGGCCGTGGATGTCGTGAGACTACAGGTGGATGTCGTTAGAGGGGCGTCGCCCCAGTCCCATCGAGCGGTTCGAGCATTGATCCGCACGCCCGAGGGCCATCAGGTGTGGGGCCGGGATGGTCTGAGCATGCCCGGCGTGGCCTTGATGGTCGAAATCCCCGCCAGAGTCCTAGCGCCAGGCGAGTACACCCTCATCCTCAGCGGGTTCACACGCGACGGCGACATCAATGACCTGGCTGACTACTCCTTCGGGATCGTGCCCCGCTGACGTGCCTCACCCATCCCATCAATTCAGACTCCGGGCAGACCTAGACCTTTAGAGCGACCCCCCGGGCGATAGCGGGGAGATCGTCGGCCAGCTCCACGACGACGGACGCGTGTCCGTCGCCATGCGGCAGGATGAGCTGGAACTGTGTTCGATAGCGGATGAGCACGTGGCGCACGCCCTGCATATCGACCTGCCCCCGACGCCGAGTGAACTCCAGGACGGTTCGGATTCACGACGAGTTCTTCGATGCGGTCGCACCAGGGGGGTTGTACGACGGATGTTGCGGGCCCTGGACCATCTCAACGATCCGGCGACCTTGCGTCACCGCGACGTAGCGGAGCCTCGACTGGGTAAGGAGCAGCCTCGCCGTCATGCGACCTCACCCTCTCACTCGTCTCGAGCTCGGCCCGAGGGCGCCTCGGCGGGCGTCAGCGTGAAGCCCTCGTCTTTCCAACCCTCCACTCCGCCAAGCATCTTCTTCACCGCCCGCCCCAGCCGAGCCAAGCGCAGCGCCGCCCGGTCCGCTCCGTTGCAGTGGGGGCCGGTACAGTAGACTACGAAGAGCGCGTCGGCGGGGTACGAGGCCAGGTTACGCTCCACGATCCTTCGATGGGGCAGGTTGACGGCCCCCGCGATGTGACCCGCCGCGAACATCTCCGGGGCGCGCACATCGAGGAGCACGAAAGCGGCCTGGCCGGCGCTCAGGTCCGCGTGCACGTCCCAACAATCGGTTTCCAGGCTGAGAAGGCTTCCGAAATGGGCGACCGCCTCCGCGGGCGGGGCGGCGGGAACCTCCCTCACCAATGATGGGGCAACCGTGATCGCTGGCATCAATGTCCTCCATTCCCTACATTCCCATAATCTAGCCGCCGACGGCCGACTCGTCGAGTGGCAGGAGCGACAATATACGTCGAAATCCTGCCATGCTATGCTAGGTTCGGATGCTTGCCCCGGACCGACGCCGCGTGGTGGCCCTCGCCTACGAGGGGCTGTGCACTTTCGAGTTCGGGATCGTGGTCGAGATCTTCGGCCTGCCCCGGCCCGAGCTCGACGTGGATTGGTATCGGTTCCGGGTCTGCTCGCTGGAGAGGGGTCCCCTGCGCGCGGCCGGCGGAGTCACCCTGCGAGCCCCCGCTGGTCTGGGAGCTCTGGCGCGAGCGGGGACTATCGTGATCCCGGGTTGGCGGGACGCCGACGAGGCCCCCCCGGAGGCGCTGCTCCAGGCCCTGCGGCGGGCCCACCGACGGGGCACACGCTTCGTCTCGATTTGCTCGGGGGCGTTCGTGCTTGCCGCCGCCGGACTGTTGGACGGGAAGCGCGTGACCACCCATTGGCGCTACGCCGAGCGCCTCGCCTCCCGCTTCCCCAGGGTGCGAGTCGAGCCGGACGTCCTGTACGTCGAAGACGGAAACGTATTGACCTCGGCCGGGAGCGCCGCGGGCATCGACCTCTGCCTCCACATCGTCCGCCGCGACTACGGGGCGGCGGTCGCCAACCGGGTCGCGCGACGCCTGGTCGTTCCACCCCACCGGGACGGCGGCCAGTCACAGTACGTTCCCGATCCGATTCGCGGCGAAGCGGCGAGCGGTCTTGCTCGCTTGCTGGACTGGGTGCAGGCGCACTCTCACCAGCCATTGACGGTCAAGGATCTCGCAGAGCGGGCAGCCATGTCGCCGCGGACCTTCGCCCGGTCCTTCCTCCGCCAAACGGGCACGACACCCCACCAGTGGCTCATCTACCAGCGTCTCCTGAGCGCGCAGCGGCGCCTCGAGACCACCACGGAGTCGATGGACGAGATAGCTCAGGCGGTGGGCCTGGAGACCGCCGCCGCACTGCGGCATCACTTCCGGCGCCGCTTCCGAACGACACCCACCGCCTACCGCCGCGGTTTCACGATGGTCAA
>DATMML010000082.1 GCA_035570235.1 Vicinamibacteria bacterium
GGAGATCGTTTCCAGGCCACGGTTATAGACCCAGCGCGCGGCCCCGAACTCACGGGCCAGCCGGCGCTGCTGCCGCGGCGTCGGGTACGCCCGGAACCGGTAGGCGCAAATCGCCACTCTCGTGCTCAGCCTTCATCAAGAAGGCGCACCGGGCCTCTGCTCTCCCAACCGGCCCGGGCGCGTCCCTCGCCAACTCCGAAGCATTACACTAGAGGTGGTCAGGCGAGGTCCAAGGAGTGCAAGAGGGGCTGGCAGTGAATTCGTGGAATCTCATTGATGGGGGGGGAAAAGGACGGGCAGTCCACGATTTCCCGGTTCTTCCCCACTTTCTGTGTTCGGAAGCCTTCTCCAGCATGCGCCATGATCCCTGGGAGCACAGGGTTTAGAGGGAATGTGAACCGCTTTAACTACAAACTAAGGGGGCTGTGACCTTCTAGTCCACGATTAAACTGCACGTCGATAACAGGGCTCGGAACGAGTAGATGACCACGACCCCGGCCTTCCTGACGCCTCCCCTTCTTCCGAGCTTGGCCGAGCTCAGGCGGGGGGGCGCAAAGCGGGTGCGCGGGGGGGTGTGCCGTGGGGTGGCACAGCCGCGTCACGCCTAGGGAACTGAGATGGGGGTCTTGGGGCACCGGGGCGGACCCCGGGTGCATGAGGACGAGTCGGTGGGTACCAGGGGATCGCCTGCCCCGGCCGGTTCGCCGCGAGGAAATGGCCGCGCGGACGGTGGCAGCCGATTACGGGCGACCTCGCCCCCCTGGACTACGAGACGGAGCGCGGCGAGGAGGGCGCGAAGATGGGAACTCCCTTGATGAACCAGCTGCTCGACGAGGCGGTCCAGTGCTGCGCCGAGCTAGCGGCGCGGGCGGCTGCCGGGGTCTCGGCGGCGCACGAAGTCCTGGAGCAGGCTCAGGCTCTCGGCACTCGAGCAGTGGAGGCGACGGAACGGCTGCATCACGAGTACACCGAGGCCATCGCCGCCGTCCGCCGGACGGGCCAGCAGTCCGGTCACGCCGCAGACATCACCGCCCAGGAGCTCAACTCGGTCACACCGGAGGCGATCAAGGCGGCGACGGCGGTGAAGGACATGCTGGTCGCGATGGAGGGTGAGGCGTCTAACCTGGCCGAGGCGCGCTCCCGGGGGTTCCACGACCTCCAAGGGTCAGCGCTCGAGGCGGAGAACGGCTTCCATTCCCTCGCCGCCCAAGTGCACGCGTTCGAGGAGCACATGAACGCACGGCTTGACGAGGCGAAGCAGGAATTAAGCCACTTCCAGGGGATGGTCGACGATGCCACCAAGGCGATCGAGAAAGCCCACCAGAGCCTGTACGAGACGCTCGACGACCTTGGCCACTCGGCCCACAAGGTGACGAGCATCACAGCACACGGCCTCGAGCAGATGCTGGCGGCGGTGGCCAACGGGTTCGTTGACTACTCTAACAACGCGATCGAAAGCCACAACGACCTCGTGGATGCCGTGCGCCATAGCTACCTGGACGAGTCGAAGAGTGAACCCGATCCGGCCTCGACCTACCTCACGGGGGCGTTCGATGAGGCGCGTGACGCAATGGGGCGCCTGCAAGCCATGCAGGAGCCCGCCGCCCACTCCGAGTTGCAGTCTGCCACCGACGCCATCCTCCAAGAGGGCGAGAAGGCAGTGGCCGAACTGGGCGAGGTCGCCCAGACGCTCAGTCACTCCGCCGACGTCGCCACGGTCTGATGCCGATCGAGGAACCGGCGGAGAAGATTCAGGCCTTCTGCGAGCTTCTGCGCACAAGCAATCCGGTGCTGGAA
The DNA here is from genome assembly GCA_035570235.1 of Vicinamibacteria bacterium. NCBI lineage: Bacteria > Pseudomonadati > Acidobacteriota > Vicinamibacteria > Vicinamibacteria bacterium. The sequence continues at coordinate 1,798 of DATMML010000082.1, forward strand.
TCGGGGGCGGCGGACTTGGGGCGCCTAGCTCACGACCTGGGCGATACGGAGTCGAGGCTTTCGCTGGACATCGCCGCCCTGGCCACGGAGTTGGACGCCCTGCAGAAGGAGGTGGAGGCGTCGGGGCTGGCTATCGAGAAGGCCTGCTCAGACCTGGGCCAGGCCGCGGAACAAGCGAAGACCTCCGTACTGGGCGACCTTGAGAAGGCCGCCGCCACCCTCGAGGGCCAGTGGAGCCCGCAGCTCAAGGAGAAGGCGATGGGACTGGAATCGGTGTTCCAGGAAATGAAGAGCTCAGGCTGGGAGCCGCTGACCTCGGCCCTGGCCCACGAGCACGCCGAGTTTGAGAAGTGGACCCAGGTTGTAGACGAGGTCCTCCCCGGGCTCGCGCATCTCTTCAGCACCTTGGCGGGTGACGTCGAGCACGCGGCCCGAGACGCCACCGAGGCGGGACACGATCTGAGCGGGCCGCCGCTCATGGACCACGCCTATTGGAACGACCCCGAGTCCGAGGCGGAGAAAGTGACGCACGAGACCATTCCCAGGTTTCGGGGCGAAGAGCCGGACGCGAGCCGGGAGTTGGCCGGTCTGCGTGACCAGCTCGTGTCGGCTGTGGGTGAGGACGGCAACCACGTGCGCGGACAAGTGGACCTCACTACGCGACAGCTTGCCGCGGCCGTCGACGCCCAAGCCAGCGAACTGAATCAGGCACTAGGACGGACCAAGGAGGCGTTGGCGAGGCTCCAGCTCGAGTTCGAGCGAAGCACGGTTCAGGCGGACGAGGCCAAGCCGGACGTCCAAAGCCTTTCGGATCTGGCTAACAAGGTGCCCGAGGCGGAGGCAATGCTGCAGCGAATCCGGGCAGCCACGGAGGCGATGGCGGAATGAGCCTCAAGGAAGATCTGCAGACGGTGTCGGACACCGTGCCCCTACTCGCCAACAAGGTGGCCGAGGTGCTGCACGGTGCGGAGGCCCTGAGGACGGCGGCGCAGGAGCTGCTGGACGAGGTCGATTCCGAGCGGGATGAGGCAGCCACGGAGCTGACGGCACTTCGCGACGCACTGCCCCAGATTGCCACCCAGATCGAGGCGGATGAAAAGCGCCTCGAGGAGGCGGGCACCACGGTGACCGAGGCCTGGCAAGAAGCCACCCCGGAGCATGAGGAACAGGTCGCAAGCCGGGTGGATGAGGTGATAGATGAAGTGCACAAGCTGCACGAAATATTGGCCGAGGCGGGAGCAAAGGTCGGCCAATCACAGACCGTGGGGGAGGCGGCACTGGCGCGGCTCCGCCACGATGCCGAAGAAGCGAACGAACGGCTCCACCAGGCTTTGCAGGCCATGCAGGAGGAGGTGAACAGCTTCCACAGCTCCGCCGAGGCAGCTAAGCAGCGGCTTACCACGGCGGCGCAGGCTCTGTTGACACGTCTGCTCGCGATCAGTTCGGAGGCACAGTCAGGGGCGCAGGAAGCCATGGGGGCCTTCCACGCCAAGGGAAGCGCTTACAGGGATGGGGCGCAGGCTTTCCTCTCCAGGCTCAGCCAGCAGCTCATGGACAAGGTGGACGGAGCGGGCGAGCAGGTCGAGCACGACCTCACCACGCCTGTCGTAGAGGCGGCGGGAATACTGGGTAGCGAGCTGGATCGACTCGCAGCCGCGGCCAGCAAAGGGGAGGATACTCTGGCCAAGCACGAGCAGGACCTCGGTGCGGCCCTGGGCCGGGCCAAGGGCGAAATGGAGCCCATGCGGGCCGCCATAGGGCAGATCCAGGAAGCCGCACGCAAGCTCGGGGTGGAGCAATCGGTGGCAAATCCATGAGTGATCTCGAGACCGCGGCCCACGAGGCCGCGACCCAACTCCAGCCCCTGATCCAGTCACTATCCGAAGCCCAGAGGGAGTGTCAGGAGGCGATCCACCATCTCGAAGGCCTGGGTGGGCGGCTGACCGGGGACAGGCGCGCGCTGCACGACATCGTGGATGCCATGCGGAAGGACGCAGAACAGACCGAGCAGATGCTTTCCGACCAAGCGTCGGATGCTACGACGAACCTAAGTCGAGTGGCGGAGGCCGTAGACAGCGCCGTCAAAGAGTGGGAGAAGACGCTGGGCAGGGAAGACGCGGCTCTGACCGGCGGCTCCAGACTTCTCTCCGAACTGGGTCAACGGGTCAAGGACCTGGCTGAAGCAGCGGAAGCTTCCAGTCACGCCACCCTGGAGTGGGCCAATTCCGTCAGCCAGCACCTCGAAGAGGCGGTCGCGGCTGTGGAGCAGGTCGTCGGGGGGGGCCTAAGAACGATGGTCGCCGACTGGAAGCGGCAGGTCGAGGAATCGGTGACTCGGCTGGTGGACTATTTCGAGAAGGACTGTGAGGGGCTGCTCAACGGCAGGGAGGCGGATTGGAGGAGCAAGGTCGCGCAACTCCATGATCTCCTTGACCATGCCTTCGAAGGCATAGCGCCACACGAGCAGGAGATCGCATCCTACACCGTCGAGAAATGGGGCCAGCTGATGGACGCACAGCTGGCCTCCTCCCACAAGGAGGCCCAGGCGTTGACCGATGTCCTGGCCAGCTTGGGCCAATCGGCGGCCAACTACGAGGGCGAATTGAAAGCGGCCTCCGACATGATCGGGGAGCAGCAGCAACAAGCGGCCCAGAGCGCGGCCAAGCTCGAGCAGGGGTTGTTCGATACGCGTGGCCATTGGGCGACATACAACATCACCGGCTGAGGAGGAGCCCCCCGAACCCATGAGCGCACCTGACTTCGAGTTGCATCCGATCGAGGCACCCTTCGAGGTCCCCCACCTCGATCCCACGACTCCCCCTGGCGATCCCGTTGCCCAAGACGGCGGAGTACTTGTTCCGCCCGCGGCGGGCGCGGACGCCTCGCCGACCTACATTTCGCAGGCGGTGCTGGAAGCCGATACCAAGCTGGCGAGCTCCCTCCTCAACCTCGTTCCCGTGGTCGGGGAGGTCAAGGGTGTGATCGAAGCCTTCACGGGCAAGGACCTCATCACCGGCGAGCATAAGGTGTGGTGGGAACGCGGGCTGAACATTGCCGCCCTCGCTGAAGCGGAGGAGGGGCCGGCCATCGTTGTTAAGGTCGTCGAGACCATCCACGTCGTCCACGAGCTCGTCCATGTCGCACATGTCGGGATCGACATCTACGAGCTGAACGAGGCGGCGGAGCGATCGGGGGAGGGGAAGGACGGAGGCGTCGGGGAGGGCACCGGCCAGGGGGATCTCGGCGGCCTCAATCCACCGCCTTCACTCCCGCACTGAACAACAAAACGCGCCTCCTTGGTCGCCGACGACCCTATGATCGGAGTCGGCGTCCTGAGTGTGCCGTTCACGCTTCCCGCGGCGTCCGCCAAACGTCGGCGGGGGTCTCGACGCTCCACGTGCTTAACCTCCGGCCCTCCTGGCCGTAGCGCCCGTCATGTGGGCGAGTCAGGATGCCACGCTACCACGAACCGACGCCGAGTCAGGTCCGATAGCCTTGGGCGGCCTCTGCTCGGTCGCAACCGGCTGCCGGGGGTCGCGTTTGGTCAAGCGCCCCAAGGGAGGGTGCGCCGTCACGGATGCGGATGCGAACGAAGAACCGACCGGATTCTAGCCCACAAGCGCTGAGCGGTAGACGCTCCCTTCGCATCACCATACGAAGGCCGGCCCCGGCCGGTACCTCAGCCTAAGCACAGTCAGGTTCGAACGGGCCCAAACCGAGGCGCTCGACGGACTTGCCCGCTCCGGACCCCTTTGCCGACTCCGCCGCCCAGACCGGCCATGGCGGAGAGCCGCGGGGATTCGATCTGAAGAATGGTCATCTGGGACGGCCCGCGAAGGTCCCAGGGTGAGGGGGATCGGCTTAACAGCCTCGTTCGTGCCGGTCAACCATGGCGACGGGGTGAGGCTCTCCTGCAGACCTCCTGACTCGCTGGCAAATCGACTTGGTTCTTAGGCCCGGATCAGGTTGCCCCTCCCTGGCGGCCTCCGGGGATGGCTGGTAGACTGTCCCACTAGTCGTGGCGCGCCGGCTGTGACTCCTTCGCCGTGACTGCCCTGTGCCCCGAGGCGGCACAAGCGGGGACTTGGCTGGCTTCCGTGGGGTCAAGGCAATGCGTCCTGCCGCCAGGACCGCTTTCGTCGGCCGCTCAATCGAGCTCAACCAGCTGATGCGCATGCTCGGTGCCGCCAGGCATGGTGAGGGTCAGGTCGCGCTCATCGAAGGGCCGGCTGGGATCGGCAAGACCCGTCTGGCCGAGGAGATCGTGATGCGTGCCCAGCGGCGCGGAGCACGGGTCGCGATCGGACGATGCTGGGAAGACGGCGAGGCGCCACCGTTGTGGCCGTGGCTCAACATCTTGCGCGACCTCCGGGCCCCCGATGGCCTTCTCGAGGAGCGTGAAGGTGACGCTTCGCGCGGGAGGTTCTCCAGATTCTTAGCCGTCCTCGAGTTTTTTCAACTGGCCCCCCGCAACGCTCCCTTCGTGATCGTTTTGGACGACGTGAATGTCGCCGACTCCGTGACCCTCCTCCTGGCTCGGTTTCTTGCTCGCGAGCGGCGAAGAGTCCCCCTCCTGATGCTCCTGACGCGGCGGGACCAGGGGCCGCCGCAGTCGAAGGAAGTCCTGGAGCTGCTCTCGGAGCTGGGTCGTGACGCGATGGTGATCACCCTGCCCGCCCTCTCCGAGGATGCGATCAGAAGCTACTTCTCCGCGTCCGGGCTCACCCCCCCCGAACCGCAGCTCCTGCGCTGCGTAGCTACCGTGACCAAGGGCAATCCCCTTCACCTCCGCAGCCTCACGCTCCGGAGCGAGCTTGACGCAGGCGGTGTGGTGGGCGGGGTGGACCACGTGGTGGGCGCGCTCCTCGAAGGGCTCAGTCCTGAGGACCGAAAACTCCTGGCCTTGGCCGCGCTGCTCGGTCCAGACGTGTCTGCCCACGAGGTGGCGCGGTTGGCCATGTCGTCGCCCGCCGAGGCGGCGGAGTTGCTGGCAAAGGCCACCAAGCTCGGTCTGGTCACGGAACTGGAGAGCGGCCGCTTTGGCTTTCTGCACGACCTCTTCCGTCAGACGGCAATGTCCACACTCCTTGAGAAAGACCGCCTCGACGCCCACGCCCGCGCCACCGTTCTCCTGAGCGGTCACGAGCCCGTGAAGATGTTGCGCCGAGTGCACCATGCCCTGGCCGCCGCCAGCCGCTCGCTGGCGGACGCCAGCACCGCGGTCGCGATCGCCCGCGAAGCGGCGCGAACACTGCGGGCGACCGATGGTTTCGAACCGGCAGCCGCGCTCCTTGGGCGCGCAGTCGAGATCCACGACGACGCCGGGCTCACAAATCCGGCCGCGGAACTCGTGGTGGAGCGGGCGGAGTCGGTCCTGGCCTGTGGCCGGCTGGCCGAAGCTCGTCCGCTTTTTCAGCAGGCGGCGCGAGTGGCGGGGGCAGAGAAGAATTCGGTTGCCCTTGCCCGCGCCGCTCTGGGCCTGGGTGGAGTGTGGGTGGGTGAGCACCGGCTCGCGGACGACGGGGAGCGGGTGCGGGCATTGCAACGGGGCGCCCTCGAAGGCTTGCCTCTGCAGGAGACCGCCCTGCGTACCCGTCTGGCCGCTCGGCTGGCGGCCGAGGAGGCCTACCGCGGCGGCTCGGTGGCACCGGTCCTGGAGGTCGTGGAGGCGGCGCGGGGCACCGGCGACAGTCACGCTCTCGCCGAAGCACTGTCTCTGTGTCATCACGCATTGCTGACCCCTGAGCACACCTGGTGCCGCCCAGCCTTGGCCAACGAGCTGATCGCGGCCGCGGCCGCGGCTGGAGATGGACTGCTCTCGCTGGTCGGCCTCTGCTGGCGCACGGTGGACCTCTTCCTGCTCGGAGATCCGAGTGCCGGCATAGCCCTAGAAGAGCTGCGGCTGCGGGCGGATACGCTACGCTGCCGCAGCATCCTCTTCATCGTGCGTGCCATGGAGGTCATGCTGGCCATCCGGGGCGGGCGGTTCGACGAGGCGGAGGAAGCGGCCACGGCGTGTTTCGAGCTCGGAGGGGAGGTGGGTGATGCGGACGCCCTGGCCTACCGGGGCGCTCATCTGTGCGCCATCCGTTTCTTCCAAGGGCGGGAAGCCGAGCTCGCCGACCTGGTGTCGTCGATTGCCACCTCACCGACTCTAATCGAGCAGCGGGAGCGGGCGTTCGGCGCCGCGGCCACGCTGTTTGCCCTCCGGGCGGGGAGGCCGGAGCCGGCCCACGCCTTGCTCGAGCGCGTAAGACGCAACGGACTCGCCTCCATACCCTTCTCGAGCTCCTGGCTTCTCACCATGCTCGTCCTAGTGGAACTCGCCTCGGCTCTGGGCGATGGCGAGATTGCCGAGGCAGCCCACAACCGGCTGCTTCCCTATGCCGACCTCCCCATCATCGCGTCCCTCGCTGTGGTTTGCTTCGGATCTGTCCGGCGCGCGCTAGGAGCGGCGGCCCTCGCCTGCGGAAAGCTCGACCTCGCCATTGAGCACTTTACGGGCGCCCTGGCCGCCAACGAGCGATGGGGGCACCGTCCGGCCGTAGCTCTGGTCAAGGCCGAGCTGGGCTTGGCGCTTCTTCGACGGGGGGGCAGCGATGACGTCCCCCGCAGCCGCACTCTCCTTCAGCAGGCGGTGGCAGCCGGCAAGGCCATGGCGATGACGAAGCGGGTGGAAGGCTGGCGGGCGGCGCTGGCTCGTGCGGAATCGGGAGCACGGGGACGCGAGCCCGATGCCGCACAGATGACGCTCGCGGAGGCCGGGCGCTGGCGCGTGGTCCTGGAAGGCCAGATCGCGACCGTACCTGATCGGGTCGGCATGCGCTACCTCGCTCGCCTCGTGGCGGTCCCGGATCAAAGCATCAGCGCCTTGGCTCTGGTCGCCCAGGGCACGGAGGCTCCGCCCTCCGGCCCCCGGGACGCGCTTCTCGACCACCGGGCGGCGGCGGAGGTTAGGGGGCGGATCCGCCAGCTGAGGCAGCAGCCGGAACTCTCGGCGAGTGAGCAAGAGGAGCTGGCGGCCCTGACTCAGGAACTGGCCCGCGCCACGGGTCTTGGCGGCCGCATACGGTCGTTCGCGGATGTACCGGAGCGGGCCAGGACGGCAGTGCGCAAGGCGATCAAGCGGGCGATCGACGAGATCTCCGTCGCCAACCCCGTCGTCGGCCGGCACTTGGCGGGCCGCGTCGGCACGGGGGCCCTCTGCTGCTACCGCGTGCATAGCGCGCCCCCCTCGGACGCGCCCTGACTAGACGACGCGCCCGCGGGCGGCGAGTTCCTGCGCCGACTCGGGTTCCCTGCGTAGACGCGGCTCCAGGCGGTTCTTGGGGATGAGGCCCGCCAGACAGCGGTCTCCGATGCTTGAAGACGCGAGGGCATGCGTCTTGTAACGCGTGGATGACCCTGCCCCTGGCCGCCTGAAGTACCATCATGGCGCTGTCATGGCCGACACTTGCCGCCACTGATCGTAAGGAGACACCGATGAGTCCCCACAACCGGGTTGCCGTCGTCACCGGGGCCGGCACAGGCATCGGGAAGGCCTCGTCTCTGGCGCTGCTCAACGATGGCTACCGAGTGGTGCTCGCTGGGCGCCGCCAGGACGTGCTGGAGCAAACCGCCAGGGACGCCGGCCCGGCTGCGTCGCGCGCCCTGACCGTGCCTACCGACGTGACCAACCCTTCCGCGGTGAGCGAGCTGTTCGCTCGAACGAAGGATGCCTTCGGGCGCCTGGACGTGCTGTTCAACAATGCCGGCAAAGGCGCGCCCCCGGTCCCGATCGAAGACTTGACCTACGAGCAGTGGAAGCGAGTGGTGGACGTCAACCTGAACGGGATGTTCCTTTGTTCGCAGGAGGCTATCCGGATGATGAAGAGCCAGGACCCGCAGGGTGGCCGCATCATCAACAACGGATCGATCGCGGCCCACGCTCCGCGGCCGAATTCCGCGCCCTACACGGCGACGAAACACGCCGTCACGGGGCTCACCAAGTGCATCTCTCTCGAGGGACGGAAGCACGACATCGCCTGCAGCCAGATCGACGTCGGCAACGCGCTGACCGAGCTAGCAGCGAAAATGGGGACAGGCGTCCCGCAGGCCGACGGCTCGATCAAGGTTGAGCCGTTGATGGACGTTGCACACGTGGGGAGGGCCGTGCTCTACATGGCAAACCTGCCCTTGGACGCGAACGTCCAATTCATGACGATCATGGCCACGAAGATGCCTTTCGTGGGGAGGGGCTAGGCCGGTCACTCCAGAAGCCCAAGATTGACGCGCCGCGTTGCGGGAAGCCTTCAGGGCGGGCGGGACCGATCAAGGACGCGGCTTTGCGGTCCACTTTCCATCGGCCGTCTTGACCAGGTCGACCCAGCCCTCCTCTGGAGTGCCGAACGGGAGGCCTGAGGCGTGCAGGCGGCCGCTGTCGCGGATCTGCTTGTACGTCTTCGCGTCGATCGATTCGGGATCGGAGTACTTGATGCGGTAACCCGGCGGGCGTTTGCCCACTTGCCCGCGTATTTCCATAACGAAGGCGACGTACATGAAACCGAACTCGGGGTGGTCCTTCACCTTGACCAGGAACTCGTCGAGTGTGCCTTTGTTGGGCGGCTTTGACCCCCAGCTGTCCGGGGGACCAAGGGCGATGCTGACAGCCGGATTGTCGAGCCAGTCCTGGGTCGGGAACTTATTGTCCGGAAGCCACGCACTCGACGTCGATCCGGGCGGATCCCACACGCGGATTTGGCGATCGATCTCGTACCCCGAGCTCGTCACAAGGTTGTCACGGTCCGTGGGGCTTCCGGGGCTGGTGTTAATCTTGACTTGATTGACTCCGTCAACCAGGACCTCACCCTGGAAGTTCGCGTGCGGCAGCCATGAACTCCCGCCCCCGGCAACCATCTCGAGGACCTTGGCGTCTATCTCGTTGCCGCCGTACTTCAGCAGAGCTACATCAAGCCCGGTCTGGTGGTATTTCAGCTGGAAGGGAGCGGTGATGCTCCAGGAGATGAACGTGAAGGAGCCCACGGGGCTTAGCCAGGTCTCGTCGTAGCTCCCTTCGCGGTCCTTGAGCTCCCGCTCGCTCGCATCGTAGCTGATCCCCTTGTCGACCCTGCAGGGTGGCCCGGGAGGCACGGGCGGGGACTCGCCCAAAGCGACGATCTTCAGATCCGTGGACTGCTCGCCGTATCGGTGCTTCATGCTCATCACCCTGCCGCCATCCACGATCCAGCCACTCTCTCCGGTAAGAGTCGCCGGGTGGCGGATGTTGAGCTTGAGGCGGTAGGTGGTGTCCTGAGCTGACAGGCCGGGATCGAAGGAGTTTTTTGCGCTCCCGTCCTTGAAGGTGACCACGATGTCATCTCTCTTGAGCGCGTAGCTCCCTTCGCCAGAGAGGTTGTCGTAGAGGAAGTGGCCCTTGGCCTTCATCTTGCCGCTGCCCGAGGCGCTCCATTGCAGTCCGCCCGACTTGACAACATACGCCCGGCGGGCGTCGTCGTACGTAAGCCTGGCCTCGACAGAGGCGAAGTAGGAGCTGGTGGTTGGCGGGATCGTCGCCGCCATCCCGGCGACGGGCGTGGACATCATCTGGGTGACGGTCTCGCCGGTGGTCTTGGGGAGCTTGGGGAGTTTGTCGACTTTGCCGGAGAAGGCGTCCGATAAGAGAGAGTCGAGGCTGCGGAGCCCCTGCAGGCCAGCGGCAATGCCGCCCGCGCCCGAGAGGGTAGCGCCCCCGCCGAAGAGGTCGATCTCCGTGCCGCACCTGGCTGCCATTCCGTCCTGCTCGTTGTAGTCGATGTAGATCGTGATCTCGTCGACGTTTCCCGCCGCGAGGAGGAGGGCTAGCCCTGCCGTCAGCGCGATCATCGAGTCCCCCTCGGTCTGGGCGAGGCCGATGGTGTCGGCGAGGGCAAGTCGCGCGCCACCATCAGGTAGACCTCCGTCGTCTTCCGGAGTGGGTTGGTGAACGCGTCCACCCGGAGCAGCCGATCACCCTTCCGGTAAATCAGCACGTTTCCGGTCGGGCGTTCCGAGATGAGGTCGGGATCGATCGTCCAGTGTTCGTGGGCGGCGAAATCCGCGTAGAAGCGCGCCACCTGTGCCGGCCCATCGTTCGTACGAAGATGGGCGAGCGCGCCGGCCGCGCTCATCCGATAGCTTTCCTTGAGGGTCGGGTGGTAGCGGGCAATGTCAGCGGGGAAGGTCTTCGGGTCGGTGCTGGGGTCGGGAGGCGGAGTCGGGGTGTCCGCGGTAACAGTCCAGCCCGCGATGAGCAACATCAGCATCGCGTGCAAAGCCACCCGTCCTGTGCGGGGGCTCGCCGACTTAGGCTGAAGCCAGTCCGTGCAACAGTTCACGCGCTCTCTCGAACGACGTGGAAGCAATAGACCGATGGGCGCCTCCCTCCGCACTGACCTGAGCCGCTCCGGTCGGGGCCTTAGGAAGCGGAGGAAGAGGAGCCGGCATCGACTCTTCAGCTCTTCTCCTTCCGCCGTCCCTTGGCAGCTTGGTTGGGTAGAGAGCCCCACAGTTGCTTTAGAGGTCAATCCTTCCTCTTGGATCCGGCCGGGGCGTTTCCAAGGACGAGGCCCGGACAGAACCTCACCAGAAAGCACGACCGGCTGTTCTCACTTGCACATGCGCAAAAGGAGCGGCAATTGGCTCACGCTCGAAGGCGATCAGATTTAGGTGTGTAGCGCCGCATAGATCGTGGCCCTGGCAAGCGTTGCTCTGACCCTGCAGGTGGTACGATCGAGCCTCGGGAGGGATCCGTTTAGCCCTTCGTGCCCTCGCCAGCGGGGAATCCTTTATTGTTGCAGCCCTCGGACGAGCCAGAGCCGCCGCACCTCTCCGATGAGAACAGGTGGTACACCGAGCACACGGCTCTCCTCATCAGCACGGTCAAGTGGTCATTGCTGGGGGCGGCGGCCGGGGTTTGCGTCGGGGAGGGAACGCGCGTCTTCCTCTGGTCACTGGCCGCCTCCTCGCGTCTGACGGCACATTTCTTCGCCGGCGGCTTCAAGCCCTACTATCTGCTTCCCGTCGCGCTCCCTCTCTGCGTCTGGCTGATCCGCAGCTTCGCGCCGTCGGCCCACGGGCACGGGACGGAGGCCGTGATCGCCGCCGTCCACCAGAGGTCGGGCAAGGTCGACTGGCTGGTGGCCCCCGTCAAGCTGCTTGCGACCGTGCTCACCCTGGCGTTCGGGGGCTCGGTTGGGAAGGAGGGGCCCTGCGCCCAAATCGGTGCCGCCATCACCAGTCTTTTCGCCGACCTGCTTCGCCTCAAGGACGAAGATCGGCGGCGGCTCGTGATCTGCGGCATCGGCGCCGGCTTTGCCGCCGTGTTCGGGACCCCGGTCTCGGGCGCCCTCTTCGGAATCGAGGTCCTTTACCTGGGGCGCATCGAATACGCCGTGCTCTTCCCCTGCCTCGTGTCCGGTATCGTGGCCCACCTGGTCTGCGGCGTGAGCGCCCCTGTCCCCGTTTTGCACAGCGACCTGTCCGTGCTGGACCAAAAGACCATCGTCCCCCTCTCCATCGCCTTCGGCGGTGCCTTCGGCTTGATCGCGCTCCTTCTCATCGAGAGCATGAGGGGCATGGAGAGAGCGCTCCGCCGCGTGAGTCATCATCCGTATCTGGTCGCCGCGGGCGGGGGAGCGGTGCTCGCCTTGTTCTACGTCGTCGTCGGCGACCAGTACGCTGGATTGGGGACCCAGGTCATCGAGTCCTCGCTCGCGGGAACGGCGAAGGTCGTGGTCGCGGCCTTCCTGTTCAAGATCCTCGCGACCGCCATCACCCTGGAGACAGGGGGTAGCGGTGGCATCGTCACCCCGCTTTTCTTCATCGGGGCTACGAGCGGGGCCGCCCTAGCCCAGGCCGCGGGCCTGCCTTCGGGTGTCTTCGCCGCCTTCGGGTTCGTCTCCGTCCTGGCCGCGGCCGCCAATACGCCCATCGCAGCGGCGGTCATGGGAATGGAGCTCCTTCCCACGCAGCTGGGGGTCTATGCGGCGCTGTGCGCGGGCACGGCCTTTCTCATCGTGGGCCATAGGAGCGTCTACGCCAGCCAGAAGCTCGGCTTTACGAAGTCCGCCGGCCTGGAAATTCCTCTCGATGTTCCCGTAGAAGAGGGCCGCGACGCGATGCGTGTCAGGAGGGGTAGCCTGACCGAGCTCGTGCACAATGCCGTCATCCGGCGGACGAAGAAAGCCGAGAAGCCTTCCGAAGAGTGAGCCCCGTCCACCCCGCTGGACATCCCAAGGGCCTTACACTGGGACGCGCGCTCACCCTCTCTCTCGCGGGAGTAGCCCTGGTGGTCGGCCTGCTCCTCGGTCTCCTCTTACAGCGTTGGGGGGATTCTCTTCTCGCCGCCTCCGAGCGATTGCGCGAAGCGTTGAGCGGGCGTGCGGAGGCCGAGGTCAGACGGACGCTGGGAGGCGCCGAGGCCGCGCTCGAAGACGTAACAAAGCAGGCCCGGAGCGGCGCCATGGATGTCGAGGATCCGCTCTCAGTCGAGCGATGCCTGTTCACTGACCTGATGGCGAACGCCGATCTGGCCGAGGTGACTCTCACCCGCGCGAGAAGGACCGCGGATGACGCCAGCGCACCGCTTGCGGCCCAAGAGAGATGGCAGCTCTCGGTGTTCCGTGAAGGGAACGAGGCTTCTCGCATCGTCACCTCCCACTCGCACCGGCAGGGGAAGGATTTCGTGGTCGACGTTCGGGCGCGGCCTCCGGGTTCCTACGCTCTCCGGGCGGTGGCCTTTGCCCGCGCCGCCAGCCCCGGGGAGGACCCCACGGTTCACCCGACGTTTGCCTCGACGCTACAGCACCATCGCTTTTCCTCCGACCCTCTGTGGACGGACCTGCACTACGCCGAGCTGGACGCTCGGCTTCCGGAGGCGGACCGCCGCGTCGTGGTGACGGTCATGAAGGTGCTCGAAGACGACGCGGGCCGTTTCCTGGGCGTGATCCGCGTGGGGCTCCTCACGACCGCCCTCGACCGGGTGGCCCGTCTCCGGGTGGACGCGAACGATCCCGCCGACCCGCATCGGGTCTTTCTCGCGGACGCGGACGGTCGTCTCATCACGCGCCTCCACTCGGAGCAGAAGTTCGAAGAGGAGAAAGGAGACCTTCGAGCCGCGGCCGAGGGACTGCCGGAGGAAATGCGTGTCGCCCTGGCCCATCCGGCTCTGCGTCGGGTCAGCCCTGAAGATCCCGTGGGATTCGGCCGTTTCGATGTGGGGGGGCGGGCGTTCCTGGTGTCCGCTCTGAACCTGCGGGGGGCGCAAGGGTGGCGTGTGGGGATCGTGGTGCCGGAAGACCACTACCTGGGCGCCTTCCGCCGGGTCCGCGTGGTGCTGCTGCTAGTGTCGGTGTCGGCGGGTGGAGTCCTCCTGCTGTTCGGGATTCTGGCCTTGAGGAGCGTGCGGGGCAGTCTGGCCCGAATGGTGGCGTCGGCGGCGCGGATGCGAGAGTTCGACTTTGCCCCCGCCCCCGCGACATCACCGTTCCGGGACGTCGCAGAAGTGATGACCGACATGGAACAGGCGAAAACGGCTCTCCGGGCGCTGGGGAAGTACGTACCCATAGACCTCGTTCGGCAGCTCTACCGGGCCCGGAAGGAGCCGACGCTGGGCGGCGAGCTTCTCGACGTCAGCCTCATGTTTACGGACATCCAAGACTTCACGATGCTTTCGGAACGCCTTCCCCCGGACACGCTGGCTGCCGCGCTGGGCCGGTATTTCGCCGTCATGACGGCGGCCATCCACGCGGCGGGGGGTACGGTCGACAAGTACATCGGCGACGCGGTCATGGCTCTCTGGAACGCCCCGGAAGCTCAAAGGGATCATGCCACTCACGCCTGCTCAGCCGCCCTTGAGTGCTTGGAGGCGACGGGAGCACTCATGAGCTCACGGGACTGGGCCGGGCTCCCGCCCTTCCGCACGCGCTTTGGTCTGCATCGAGACAAAGTGATGGTCGGCCACTTCGGGGCTCCCGACCGGCTCAGCTACACTGCCCTGGGAGACGGCGTGAACGTGGCGTCACGGTTGGAAGGTCTGAACAAGACGTACGGTACGACGATTCTCGTGAGCCAGGCGATCCGCGAGAGCGCAGGGGAGGCGTTTGCCTTTCGTCTGGTAGACGTTGTGGCGGTGAAAGGGAAGAGCCAGGGTATCCGGGTCTACGAGCTGATCTGTGCCGGGCCCGGAGCCGCAAGCCAGCAGGAGCGCATAAAGGCCTACGAGCGCGCGCTAGAGGCTTACCAGCAAAGAAGATTCGCCGACGCCCTGAAACTATTGGCAGGGCGAGAGGATGACCCGCCCAGCCAGGTTCTCGAGGAGCGCTGTCGGAGGTTCCTGAGGACTCCCCCTCCGGACGAGTGGAACGGGCTTTTCGTGGCCGACTCGAAATGACGTCTGCGACTGCCCAGAGGTAGCAGGGCAATCCTTTCGGCGCGGAGGGACATGAGCGCCGCCCGCGGCCGAGCGGACCAGCGTTCTGGGTTCCGGTGACTCTGACGGGCTGTGCGCTGTTCAGCCCAAGCGGACTCACGCCCTGCGGTCTGAACGCTCTGCCCCACTCCCCGAGTGCCCCGGTCCGGCTAGCAGCAGCTCCGGCAACACGGCAAGGGAGGTGATCTTCGCTTCCGGCTCGCCCGGGAGATGCTCGGCAAGCTGTGCCGTCCGGTTGACCCAGAAGGCCCGCAGCCCGAAGGTGCTAGCCCCGGCTACGTCCCACGCGTTGGCGGAAACGAAGACCAGGTCGGACGGGGCCGCCACGAAGTGCTGCGTCGCCATCCGGTAGACACGTGGGTCCGGCTTGTACACGCTGACGGCATCAACGGAGAGCAGCGCTTCGAAGAAGCGGTCGAGTCGCGCCGCCTTGACCGCCGCCTCGAGCATCGGGGGCGAGCCGTTCGACAAGACCGTGAGTCGCAGGCCGTTCTCGTGGAGTGTGCCCAGCGACTCGTGAACCTCTGGGTACGCTTCCGGCGTCCAGTAGCCCGCGAGCAAGTCCTCGGCCAACCTAGCGTCCTCGATTCCACAAGCCCGGAGGCTGTAGAGAAGCGCTTCCCGCGTAACCGTCAAGAAGTCCGCGTACCGGCCCATCAGGCTGCGCAGCCAGGTGTACTCGAGCTGTTTCTGACGCCAGAGCATCGAAACGCGCTGGGCCGAAGCCCCCAGCCGGGCCTGGTGCCGGCCGACGACGGACCCCACGTCGAATAGGGTGCCGTAGGCGTCGAAAACGCAGGCCACCGGGACCCTCTGCGTTGCCTGACCTGCCATGCGGCTGATCGTACTACCGCAGAGAGTCTCGTGGAGGTCGCCGACACACGGGCGCCCGGCCTCGAGAACTCTTGGAGTCGCGCCTCCCTTGGGGGGGCCGCTCCCGAGCGGCGTGGGCTACCCGCGGGGACTATCCGGATCTCACCTCTTCTTGCTGAAGGGCGAGTCCTTCTTCCTGTATCCGGCAGGGATGTCGAAGGCGGACGCTGGAATGGAGCCCGTCTTCACCTCGGTGGCCTCCGACAGGGTATCGATCTTGAGCATCATGACCTTGGCATTGATGCCGGTGGACAGGGGGAAGCCCTTGATCCTCTTCATCTCCTCGAACATCTTCTCGAACCGCGCCCCCATGGGGCCCATGGCCGCGTACGGCGCCTTGGAAGCGTCGTAGTACTGCTGGGGTGCCTTCAGGTCGGGGGCCGCCCAGATGTCGAACTTCATGTCGTCGCCCATGGAAAGGATGTAGTGGTCGCAGTCGTAGCCGGCGACCTTTTTGGCGCCTTCCACTTTCTGGACCGACACGTCCGAGACCTTGCCGCCCATGAGCCCTCCCAAGGGGCTGTTGGCGGTCGCCTGGCGGAATTGGTCGAACATTGCCGCCATTTCCGCCGCCGACGTCTCGTAGTACTCCTTCTTCCGGTTGTCGATCATGGTCATGGCCCCCGTGGAGTAGTTCACGATTGTGTCCATGTCGCCATTCGACGTGCGCGTTTTGTCGCTCGAGAGGTACTGCGTGGCGGTCGCCGTGTGATCCTTCGCCCTGACCGTCGAGACGATAGTCAGGTCATCGGCGTGGGCCGGCAGCATAGCCAGACACACGAAACCGACCGCGCAAGCGAAGGCTTTGGTCACAGCTTTCATGGCAAACCCATCCTTTCAGACAGCGGACCCGTCCCTAGGTACATAAGCGCAAACGGAGGACAAATCGGCTCGAATTGTTCCCGGCGGCCGCGCACCGATCCTGTCGTGGGGCTGCCGGCTGACGCTTGCTTCGCTAGGCGGGAGCGCGGAACTATGCTATTTTTCAGCAACTTCCGGCCGTGCAGGGTGAGACCTTGAGCAGCGTTCCATCGAAGCCCATCAGCGAACTGTTGGTGCGGTGGAAAGGCGGCGACCAGGAGGCCTTGCAGGCTCTCCTGCCGCTCGTCTACGACGAGCTCAAGCGGATCGCCCACCACTACTTGCGGAACGAACGCCCTGGCCACACTTTACAGAGCACCGCCCTGGTGCACGAGGCGTATCTGCGGCTCGTGGAGAGCCCGCTTCAGCTGCAGAACCGCGCGCATTTCTTCGCGGTCGCCGCGCGTCTGATGCGCGAGATCCTGGTCGACCACGCTCGCCGCCGCCGCGCAGCCAAGCGGGACTACCGCTGCAAGATAACGCTGGATCGAGCGGTCGCCCTCCCGCAAAAGCGCGAGGTCGACCTCCTTGCCTTGGACGACGCCCTTGACGAGCTCTCCCGTTTGGACCCCCGCCAGGGCCGAATCGTGGAATTGCGCTTTTTTGGCGGGTTGTCAATTGAGGAAACGTCCGAGATCTTGGGCATCTCGCCCGCGACCGTGAAGAGGGAGTGGGCCACCGCTCGCGCATGGTTGCACCGCGAGATGAGCGGGGGAGCGGCGCGCCCGTGACGCCCGAGCGCTGGAGCGAGGTCAAGGAAAGACTGGCGGCCGCTCTTGAGCTGGAGTCAGACCGGCGAGCGGCCTATCTTGCTGAAATCGGGTCGAGAGACCCGGACCTGCGAGCGGAGCTCGAGTCTCTCCTTGCGTCTCACGAGGAGGCGGGCGGTCACTTCTTGAGCAGGCCTGCCGCGCCGGAAGGGATGTTGGAATCGCCTTCGGTTCCCAATCGCCTCCTCGGCCGCCGGCTAGGCCCCTACCAGATCCTGGAGCAGATCGGCGCTGGGGGCATGGGCGAGGTGTACCGTGCTTTCCGTGCCGACGAAGAGTACCGGAAGGACGTCGCGATCAAGCTCATACGGGCAGGGCAGGACTCGACCCTCGTGATCAGCCGTTTCAAGAACGAGCGGCAGATTCTCGCCAACCTCGATCATCCGAACATCGCCAGGCTGCTCGACGGGGGCACTACCGAAGAGGGCACACCCTACCTAGTCATGGAGCTGATCGAGGGCATGCCCATCGACGAATACTGCGATGCCCACAAACTGCCGACAGCGGAGCGTTTGAAGCTCTTCTTGAAAGTATGTTCGGCGGTGCAGTACGCCCATCAGAGGCTCATCATCCATCGCGACATCAAGCCCGGCAACACCCTCGTGAAGGCGGACGGAGTGCCCAAGTTGCTGGATTTCGGGATCGCCAAGATCCTGACCACGGACGACGCGGGGGCCATTCAGGCGACCGCGACCGGCGTCCGCCAGCTCACTCCCGAGTATGCGAGCCCGGAGCAGCTGCGGGGCCAGACCATCACTACCGCAAGCGATGTCTACTCCCTGGGGCTTGTCTTATACCGAGTGCTTACCGGCCACTCGCCCTATCGCCTGGGGACGCATTCGCTTCGCGAGATCGTTCAAGCCGCCTGCGAGATCGAACCCGAGAGGCCCAGCAGCGTGATTGGCCGGGTCGAAGACGTCCAGGACCACGAGGAGGGGCTCACTACCGTGACGCCCGAATCCGTGGGCCGGGTGCGCGACGGCTCTCCCGAGAAGCTGCGCCGCCGCCTGGCCGGCGACTTGGACACCCTGGTGATGAAGGCGCTCGCGAAGGACCCCGGCCAGCGGTACACCTCCGCGGAGCAGCTTGGGGAAGACATTCGTCGCCATCTGACGGGCTTGCCGATCGCGGCCCGCAAACAAACCGTGGCCTACCGCCTCCGGAAGTTTGGGCTCCGGCATCGATCGACCGTGGCGGCCGCGCTCCTCGTGTTCTTGACCCTAATTCTGGGGATCGTTCTCACCACGCGCGCCGCGCGCATCGCTCGCGCGCAGCAGGCCCGTGCTGAACGGAACTTCAACAACGTGCGCAAGCTCGCGAATGCGCTATTGTTCGAGGTCCACGACTCGATCAAGGACTTGCCAGGCGCGACGGTGGCGAGAGGTCTGATTCTAGAACGCGCGCAGGAGTACCTGGATGACCTTGCCCGCGAGTCCAGGACTGATTCCGCGCTGCTTCGGGAACTGGCAACGGCATACGAAAGGCTCGCGCATCTGCAGGGAGACCCGAGGGAGGCCAACCTCGGCAACACGACGAAAGCGCTCCAGAACTACCGCCAGGCCATTGAGCTGCGGCAAGCAGTTCTTGCTCTCGGCCCTCAAAATGTGGACTGCCGTCGTGAATTGGCGGACGGGTACATGGGTCTCGCCAAACTCTTGGGCTTGACCGGCGATAAGAAGGGTCAGGGCGAATACCTGCGACAGGCGCTACTAATTCTGGATCCGCTGAGCGTCTCGAGCCCGAGCGATCAGCGGGTGCAATCCGCGCTGGCGACGGCTTATGTAGGGAACGCTGACATTCTCACGGGGGCCGACAACGAGCGTGCGCGGGAGCTCTATGAGAAAGGACTACTGATCTACACGCGGGTCGTCAAGGCTGATCCCACCAATGACGAGTATCAGAGACTTGGTTCGTCTGCGCACAAACACTTTGGGGCCCTCCTGGCGGTATTGAAGCAATTCGATGAAGCGCTGGAGCACTATCGGCAGGCTCTGACTATTGATGAAGCGCAGCTGGCCGCCCATCCCGACAACCTCCAGGCGCGCTACTCCATCACCTACACCTACAGCGACACCGGCTTTATCTTGGGCAAACGCGGAGACATAGAGGCTGCCCTTTCCTACTATCACAAGGCCCTCGATGTCCGGAGCGCCATTGTTGCCGCTGATCCCCGAGACACCAGAGCGAGTGCCGGCCTTGCCAACTCCTACTCGTACATCGGTAGCCTTCTGCAAGAGAAACGCGAGTATGCTGGTGCCCTTGAATCCTTCAAAAAAGGGCTGAGCATCCGGCAAGCTTTGGCGCTAGGGGATCCCGCCAACGAGCAGATTCGTTTTCAGGTCGCAGATGCGCAATCGAACATCGGGGAGCTATACGTAGAGCTGGCAGGCAGGAGCCCGGTCGGCTCGGCGGAGCGCACCTTGCGTTGTCGCGAGTCCCGACCATGGCTCCAAGACTCTCTGCCTGTTTTTCGGCGGTTGGAGGCAGAAGGGAAGCTGAAATTCGCGGAGCTCGAAAACCGGGTGAGCATAGAGAAAGCATTAGCGAACTGTGACAGCGTTCTAGCTAGCCGCCAACGCCCAAACCCCAATCCATAATACAAGCCGGCCGGTGCGCCACACCGTCGGAGGGAGATCCGTGACCGTCGTCGACTGGCTGCTTGACTCGGACCCGTCGGTCCGCTGGCAAGTGATGCGGGATCTGATCGATGCGCCCGCGGAGGAGGTCGCGGCCGAGCGCGCCCGGGTCGCCACCGAGGGCGCGGGCGCGCGGCTGCTCGCCCTCCAGGCGGCCGACGGCCGGTGGGGTGGCGCGGCCTGGAACCGCGGGTGGGACTCCACGATGCACGTCCTGTCGCTGCTGCGGGAAATGGGTCTCGACCCCGCGAGCACAGAGGCACGGCGCGCGGTGGGCCTCGTCCGCGACCGCGTGACGTGGCAGGGATGCGGCCCGCGGGAATGCGACCGCAATCCCTTCTTCACGGGCGAGATCGAGCCGTGCATCAACGGCCAGGTGGCGTCGAGCGCCGCCTACTTCGGCCAGGACGTCTACGGCATAGTCGACCGGCTGCTCGGCGAGCAGCTGCCCGACGGCGGCTGGAACTGCGAGGTCGCCAACGGCTCGACGCGGTCGTCGTTCAACACCACGATCTGTGTACTCGAGGCCCTGCTCGAGCACGAACGGACGGTCGGGAGCAATCCGGAGGTGACCGAGGCCCGGCTCCGCGGGGAGGAATACCTCCTCGATCGCCGCCTCTTCCGCCGGCGGTCGACCGGCGAGGTCGTCGACGACGCCTGGACCCGATTCGCCTTCCCGACGTGGTGGCACTACGACGTGCTGCGGGGGCTGGAGTACATGCGCCGCGCCGGCGTCCCGCCCGACGAGCGCGTGAACGAGGCGATCGACCTAGTCGCGTCGAAGCGTGACGGCGACGGCCGGTGGCCGCTCGAGACCCGGCACCCCGGGCGGGTGCCGGTCGAGACGGGTGAAGGCGAGGGCCGATTGAGCCACTGGATCACCCTTCGCGCCCTGCGAGTCCTTCGCTGGCACGAACAGGCCGGCTCGTAAGAAGGCTGCGACCGAGCCGGCCGACGCGGCGCTGCATCCCTCCCTGGCCATTCGAGCGGCCCTGGTGCGGAAGGACTACAGGCCGACCGCAGAGGTCGGCCTGTAGCTGGGTACGACACCCCCTTGGCGCCCGATGAGTTGCCGTGGCCAAGTACTTAAGAGGCAAAGCCTTAGCTTCCTTAGACTCTTTTCATTTGACATAATTAATAAGTTATATAATATTATAGTTATGAAAGGAAGCACAGTGCCCAGCCTTGACGCTGCTTTCTCCGCGCTGTCTGACCCAACGCGTAGGGCGATCCTAGCCCGTCTCGCGCTGGGTGAAACAACGGTGATGAAACTGGCGGAGCCCTTCGAGATCACACAGCCCGCAATCTCACGGCACCTGAGAGTGCTCGAAGGCGCGGGCCTGATTGTCCGTCGAGTCGAGGGCACGAAGCGCCCTTGTCGGCTGGCAAAGGCCGGTATGGAAGCCATCGATCAGTGGCTTGCGATGCTGCGGAAAGCATTGGCGCGAAATTACGACAGGCTGGACCAGATTCTGGCGGACATGAAGTCTGAAGGCGGAAAGGACCTGAAATGAGCAAGATGACCCTGAAGACCGAAGGGGATAGACATGTTGTCGTGACCAGGCGCTTCGCGGCGCCTCCGGAGGCGGTCTACCGCGCGCACACGGAGACGAGGCTGATCCAGAAATGGTTGCTCGGCCCCGAAGGATGGACGATGCCCGTCTGCATCAACGAGGCGCGGCCAGGCGGGAAGATCCGCTACGAGTGGAGGAACGGCACCGGTGGCGGATTTTATCTGACTGGCGAATATCTGGAACTGGAGCCTTACAAAAGGATCGTTCATGTGGAGCGGATGCACTTGCCCAACGTGACGCCGGACAACCGCGTGGAAACGAGGTTCGATCCCGATGGCACAGGAACGTTGATGACAATGCGCATGACCCTGCCCGATGGCGAAACGCGAGCTGCCATGCTCGCAACCGGCATGGAGCACGGCATGGAAGCGAGCTACGTCCGGCTAGAAGGCGTGATCTAGGCCGGCCAATGCTCGACGGCTTCGCGCCAGGGTGGGGCGTCTCGCCGGCAGCCCACTCCATCCGACAAGGCCCGGTGTGAAGATGGTCGTGACCTTCGACGGGATAGACGGCGAGGTTAGGCGCAGCGGGCCACGATGGGTCGGGAAAACGGGCTCGCCACACTCATCGAGTGCGATCGGGCACGATCACAACAAACGAAACAGGGAGAAATCGCGATGAGCAGAGTGACGCCGTTTTTGATGTTCAACAACCAACTCGAAGCTGCCATCGAGTTCTATACCGCCACGTTCCCGGACTCGGAGATCAAGAGCGTCGCCCGGGCCGGCAAGGACGGCCCTGTGACCTCGGCTGAATTCGTAGTCGGGGGACAGCGTTTCATGGGCTACAACGGTGGTCCACACTTCGGCTTCTCCGAAGGCATCTCGCTCTTCGTCGCTTGCCAGGATCAGAGGGAGGTTGACGATTACTGGGAGAAACTCGTCACGGCCGGCGCCACTCCGAACCAGTGCGGCTGGATCACCGACCAATTCGGCCTTTCATGGCAGATCATTCCGAAGCGGTTCATGGAACTCATGGGCGACAAGAACCCCAAGAAGGTGCAAGCTGTGATGGGCGCGATGATGAAGATGGTTAAGCTGGACGTGGCGGCTCTGGAGAGAGCGTACTCAGAGGCGTGATCCGAGCAGCGAAACGTACCCAGCTTCGTGGCTTTGCCCCTTAGCGTGCTCAACTATAGGCAGCAGCAGATCTTCTCCGCTCGCGGCTTGCCGCCTTCGGTGAAGTCGGAGAAGGACGCGATCGCGCTCGTTCAGGGCAGTGCAGGAGCCATAACCTACATTGAGGGGGAGACGCTCCTGCCCATGGGAACGAAGTTGCTCCCCATCGCAAAATAGCTCACGCCAGCCCTGGCCACCTAACCCTTCCTAGGATCCGGACACCGCGAGAACGTGGTGGAGTGACTATGGCTTCTCGATGAGAACGGTCAAGCTGTTGTCACCGATGGCGAACGCCTGTCGAACGACGCCCCGGACGCTCACGCGGGCCCCGCGGCGGGGCACAGCTCCGGAAGTCACCACGGGAATCTTTCCACTGTCGTCGCGGATCAGGTAATACTTTAGGACAAGCACGTTGACGGACTCCTCAACCTCACCCGAGATGAGTACAGTCGTCCCTTCGTACTTCGCGGGAGTGTCCAGGATGCTCCGGATCGGTGTAGGGAAGAAGGGGCCGCAGGAGACGGCGAGGAGAAGACCAGGGGCGAGTACGCCGATGTGTCGCCGCATCGGAGACCGATGGTACCACGACCAGGGTGCGGCGCATCGCCCGTGAATAACGGGGCTCACCCGAGGGAACTCGCTCAATGGCCGAGCTCTCTCATGGGCCCAGCGTACTCGAATGCTCGCCCGCTGGCAGATGTCCAAAAAACCGGCCCGGCACGTCCCCCCAGCGCGGGGGCCTTTATCTACCGGCCGAAAAGGGAGACGATCGCGCGGCGGCCCCCTGCGCGCAATGAGCGGTACACGAACTCGACCCGGCGCACGACGCGTCGGTCACCCGGGAGTTCGAAGGAGCGTCCTTCACCCTCGTCGAAAACGAACCGTGTGCCGGGGCGGTACGTGTCGCCATCGCCGAGGACCACCTTGATCTCGTACATCTCGATGGCACCGCCGCGGACCACGAACCGCAGCTCGCGAAACGTGCCTTGGACCCGGCCTACCTGAACGACGTCATGATCGACCTGGAAGTCGACCTCGCGTCGCCCCAGCAACTCCCAATCGCGCCCCGCCCTCGGTCCGCTGGCGCAGGCCGTGAGCAAGCCCGTCAATAGCAAGCAGACCGCACGCCTTGCCGTGTTCATGAGACCTCCATGTCGTGGAAGCCGGCTCCGGGCTCCATGATACGTCGAGCCAGCGGTTTTGCGCTCGGGGCAACGACGCTTCCCGCCGGCCTGCCAAGGCGGGAGGAGGGGGCAGCCGAAACCAGGCTCAGGGGCCCCTCGGGAGACCCTCCCTGGGGTAGCAGCCCTCCTTGGCCCGATCCTCAACTGGCTATCTCGCTCAAGGCCCGGAAAGGCATTTGTTTCTGTGGGTTGTGGGGTGGCTACCGTTTGTCCCGCCGTGACCGGGCGCACATCGCTTCCGGAGGAATAGGCTAGCATCGCATGTCCGCCGCTCTGCGGAGGAAGCCCTCCGGGCAGGACAGCCGCCGCCAGGATCTCCGAGCACGACACGTCATTGAAGCGTCGGCTGCCTGTTGAAGGAGGCTCAACACAAGGAGGCTGCACCATGAGACGCATGCTCGCCACGCTTGTCTTCCTGATTGTCGCCGGCTCCGTATCCTCGTCGTGGGCTCAGGATCGGAGCATCGGTCTAGGGGTTGGGTACGTGAAGCCCTCCAATGTGGACGGCACGATCTGGTTCACCGCCAACGCTCACTTCAAGCTAGCAGAGAGGGTTGTCCTCGAGCCCGAGCTGGGTTACTGGACGAAAACGATGGCCTTCCCCCCGATCCTGGACGTCTCCATCTCGGACTTTAACCTGGGGGCCAACGTGCTCTACCGCCCGCCCTCGCACAATGCCTCCGTCCGGTTCTCCGTTGGTGCGGGTCTCGGCCTCCATTTCCTGTCCGGCAAGGCAGGAGTGCTCGGGTTCACTGCGTCCGACAGCGCGACCAAGCTCGGAGTCCACCTCCTGGCGGGCGCGACCTTCGGACGCTCACCGAGCCTCCACTACTTCGCCAACGCCCGGTACGACATCGTGAGTGACCTCAGCCAACTCAAGGTTTACGGAGGAGTCCGCTTCAAGCTCTGAGAGTCACCGGCTCACGGAAGCGTGGTGAAGCCGGAGCCTGGCCCCCAGACTGTGCGGCGCGCGGGATGTCTCAGTGACGGTAGACCCGTACGTAGTCGACGAGCATCTGCTGGGGGAACACAGTGGTGGCGTCCGGGGGGCCTGGCCAACCGCCCCCCACGGCTACGTTCAGGATAATGAAGAAGGGGTGGTCAAAGACCCAGTGTGTCCCGGCCGGGAGGTCCGCCGGCGTTCTCGTCTCGTAGAGGGTGCCGTCGACGTACCACCGAATCGCCGCCGGCTCCCATTCCACGGCGAAGACATGGAAATCGTCGGCGAAGCGCTGCCCCCCGGCGAGAGAGTCCGGTGCGCCTAGGCCGCCGGCACCGGAGTAGCCAGGCCCGTGGAACGTCCCATGTACGGTAGACGGCTCGCGGCCAATGTTCTCCATGATATCGATCTCGCCGCAGGCGGGCCAACCCACGCTATCGATATTGGCGCCTAGCATCCAGAAGGCGGGCCAGAGGCCCTGGCCGTACGGGATCTTGATGCGCGCCTCGAACCGCCCGTAGGCCTGTGCGAACAGCCCCTTGGTCTTCAGGCGGGCCGAAGTATAGTCCCGCGCGATCCCGTCCGGCCCTTTGTAGGGCTCGCTCAATGCCTCGATGACGAGCGCCCCGTTGCCGTCGAGAAACGCGTTCCGGCTCCGGTCCGTGTACGATTCGAGCTCCTGATTCCCCCAGCCGCCTCCTCCGATATCGAAGTTCCATTTCGTCAGGTCGACCGTGGCGCCGGCCGGCCCCTCGAACTCATCGCTCCAGACCAAGGTCCAGGCCGCCGGAGTAGGAGTGGAGGAGGGAGGTGTCGCCGGCGGCGACGCTGCCATGTCGGACGAGCCGCAGGCGGTCGTAGCCGATAAAACAAGGACGGCGAGCACGCTCTGGCGGACAACGTGCATTCAGCGCCAGCCTAACCGAGTTGCGGGAACCGGGGCAAGCGGTGATCCAATTTGGTAGTGGGTCCTGACCACTACGCCCGGGATGCTGTCCCTGGGCCGCGCTCGGGAGCGCCCGAACTCTTAGTCCTGGAGCGTCGACCCAGCCTCGGCAATCTGCCAATCCGAGCCCGTCGAGGCTCTCACAGCGGCCTCGATGCGCGAGCGGTCCGCCCACGCCGGAGCGAGGAACTCGAGGCCACACCCGGACGGCAGCCCTGGGGCCTGGCGTCCCGAATTGTCCCAGCAGACCACCGCCTCTACCGCTATCGGCCCCGCCTTGCCCGGGAGCGCAAAGGAGAGCAGCACGTTCTCACCCACTCTTGGCACTGGGTTGACGGCAACGTAAGCGCCTCCCAGGCTGAGATTGCAGAGCGCACCCGCGGCAGCTGAGCCTCCCCCCTCGAGGCGACAACCCGCCTGCAGGGGCACACGCCACATCGCCGAGTAGGGCTGGTGGGTCATGACACACTCATCCTGTATAGGATCCGGCCTGCGCGGTCAGCGAACTGTGCGCGGCCTCACAGGTCGTCGTTCCTGGTTTTCGTTATAAGAGGACTGACCCCGTGCGTTGCCGTCATTTATTGGATATTCGCTTCCCGCCCTCGCCCTTTTTCTCGGCTCGTAGAAGTCCAGCACCGCTCCAGGTAAGCCGGTAAGTCCGGCATTCCTGGCCGCAACGCCCCCCCTGATGTCCGTGAGTCATTACTCGGAGTCGGCGCCCTGAATGTGCCGTTCACGCTTCCCGCGGCATCCGCCAAACGTCGGCGGGGGTCTCGACGCTCCACGTACCTTACTTCCGGCCCTCCTGGCCGTAGCGCCCGTCATGTGGGCGAGTCGGGATGCCACGGTACCACGAACCGACGCCGAAGCAGGTCCGATAGCCTTGGGCAGCCTCTGCTGGTCGCAACCGGCTGCCGGAGGTCGCGTTCGGCCGAGCGCTCCAATGAGGCGGGAAGTCATTGAGCCAGCGCCTCTTTCTAGGAACGCCTCAGTGTTCGCGATCTTCACGAGACAGGTTGGATGCGATCCTGAACTACCCTGGCGAGTCCAAACCCGACCCGGACGCCTTCCCGAGCTCCCTTACAATAGGGAAGTGGTCTGGCCTCGCATATTGAGCGACTCGAGACCGGAGACGCCCTACTCCAAGGAGTTCCCCCCTCCTGACTCCTGAACCAGGACCGCACTCCCACGGCTCTTCATATGTCGGCCCACCGTGCTGACTCCGAACGCGGGGGGATCGATCTGGCGGCTGACGCGGGGGCCGGTCGTTGCCTTGGTGATGGTCCTAGTTCCCGCTGCTTCAGGAAGGACCGCGAGCAGCGGGATCGCCAAGGACAAGATCGCCGGCGGCGAACACTGGCGCGTTCGGACATCACGCGGGCCGGTCCATGTCTGGTGCCCCGCGTTCTACGATCGCGGCACGGCGGGGACCGTCGTTTATGTTCACGGCTACGCCGTCGATGCTGACGAGGCCTGGGAGCGGCACGAGCTCGCGCGGCAGTTTCAGGCGAGCCGGCGCAACGCCGTCTTCCTCGTCCCCGAGGCCCCGGCCTCTTCTGAGGACACCGTCCGTTTCCCGAGCCTGAACGAGCTATTGAGCGCCGCGGGTGCGGGCATCCACCGGACCTTGCCGCAAGGACCGGTGGTGGTCGTGGGGCACAGCGGCGCCCACCGGACCCTCGTCCCCTGGCTCAAGAACCCGCGGGTGAGTCACGTGATCCTCCTGGACGCTGTCTACGGCAGCGAGACGGTGACCGCGGTGAGGGATTGGCTCCGGACCAGCCGGGGGCGGTTGATCGTGGTCGCCGCCGACACCGCCGAGGAATCCGAGCGGCTGATCCAGGGGCTTCCTTCTGCCGTCCGCCGCGGTGCGATTCCGGAGAGCGCCTCGGCGTTCACCGCTCGTGAACGGCTGGCCCGGGTCGACTATCTCCGCTCCCAGTACGGTCATCTCGAGATCGTGACGGAAGGCAAGGCGATCGCGCCGCTTCTGGGCCTCACGCGCCTTCCGCGGATCGCCCCTCGGCCAAGCGCCCCCGCCCGCCCGCGCAAATAGACCTTCCGCGGGTCTCAAGAGAGCGCATTGCTGAACTGCGGCAGCCGATCTGGGCCAGCGCTCGACATTGCGAAGCAGAAATGCAAGAGTCGGTGAGCAGGTGTGCCGACAGCGAGTCGAGAGAGCCAAGGACCCTGAAGGGAATCCGAGTGCAGGACGGGACGCCGACGACACCCCGCAGGGTCCCAACCCAGACCACTAAGAACCCGCAAGAGTTCGCTCAGGAGCTCGGTACCCAGGCCCCCAAGGAAGCCGCCACGCTCACCGCGCGGCCCGCCTTTTTCGCGGCTGTGCTCCTGGCTCTCACGATTGCCAACCCCCTTCCGGGCAAGGCCCAACCAAAGGCGCCAGGCGCGGTTGGGAGCTACGACTCGACCTACGGCATGCCCGAGGCGATGGGGCTGGAGGAAATCGCGCGCGGCGTAGGCAACTACCGGAAGAGAGCGGTCCGCACCAAGGCGGTCGTGGATGGGTTCGGGGGCGGGTACTACCTCCTCAAGGGGCCAGGAGCCGTGAGTGTGCTTGGGATCCCGGTCCCCGAGATGGCGAGCGAGGTCAACAACTTCCTCGGCCGCGAGGTGGAAATCGTTGGCTTGGTCCGCCCCCTCCCGGACAAGCAGGCGTGTCTGCCATGTGAAGGCACCCACTGCGTGCCCGAGAGCAAGTGTGAGGACCCGCTCCTGACCGCCCTCCCCGACCATCAGGGCAGCATGCCCGCCCAGTCGATCACGTTCTGGAAGATCGTCGACCTCACCGATTTTCGGGGAGTCCTGCCCGGGAGCCAGGACTACTTGACGCTGGAGTCCCTCGTCTTCAGCCCCGGTCAGTTTGTCAACCGGAAGGTCCGGGTCCTCGGGCAGTTTAGGGGCCGGAATCTGTACGGCGACCTGCCCGCAAGAAGCGAGCGCAGCCCGTTAGACTGGGTCATCAAAGATGGCCGATACGCGGTCTGGGTCGTCGGCAAAGAGCCCAAGGGGTCCGGTTGGAGCCTGGACGTGACGCTGAAGAGCGACACCATCCGCTGGCTAGAAGTCACCGGGAAACCGGAGACGATCGATGGCGTCGTTTACCTGAAGGCCCAGGGGGTACATCTCGCGAAAGGACCGCCCTCGCCACCTCCCGAGTAAGCTAGGCTAGCGTGCCTACCGCCCAATTTGCCGGCCACGGATTCCGCCGTTTCTCCTCAACCACCCCTGGTCCGGCGGCGCACTCCGAGGCTGCACCGTACCGCTCTGCGGAAAGCCTCAGGAGCCGCACCCGCCTTAAGACCTAAAGGGCCAAGGGTGCTTGTCTCCAGGCGTAACCTCCGTAGGCGAGTGTGGCTTTCTTTCCTTCGACTGGGCTTGTGCGGCGTCTTCCTTGGCGCCAGCCGCCCGCCCGCTCGAGAGACGGGTTTTCTCGGTCGCTCCGTGGTCGTTGATTCATCCTTCTACCGCTACCAGGTGTATGTGCCCCGGCCGTACCCTCTCTCGCGGGGCCTGCCCGTCATTCTGTACCTGCATGGTGCGGACGCGGGGGGCAGTGACGGGCTCTTGCCGACCAAGGGCTGCATCGGATCGGCAGTGCGAGCTGATCCGATGCGGTGGCCCTTCCTCATTGTGTTTCCGCAGATTCCCTTCAATCAACGCTGGATGGGACGGAACACGGCTGTGGCCCTGGGCGCACTCGCTAACACCCTGGCCGAGTTTGACGGTGACTCGTCTCGCGTGTTCCTGACGGGCTTTTCCCTGGGTGGCTCGGGGGCTTGGTACATGGCCGCTGAGACGCCGCAGCGTTTTGCGGCCGTGGTGCCCGTCGATGGCCGCGTGGTCCTAGCAGGCCGCGTGTCCCTCCCGGTGGACGTCCCCCCCCAGACGTCGACCCTGATCTTTGCCGAGAATCCCAGCTCGCTCCTCGCCGAGCTGCTTCGGCGCACGCCGGTCTGGGTTTTTCACGGGGCCAGCGATCCCGTAGTCCCGGTCGAAGACTCCCGGCAGATCGTCCAAGCGCTCCGGGCTCTTCAGGCGCCGGTGCGGTTTACCGAGGTCCCCGACGGGCAGCACGAGTGTGCGACCGCCTACGGCGACCCGAGGCTTCCTCGGTGGCTGCTGGCGCAGCGTGGCACGCCCTAGTCCGGCAGGAGAGGCCGCTAAGGCGTCGGCGTACGCCAGGCAGGCCGAAATCCCCCCTCGCAAGCGACAGGCCCGGATGACACGCGGATCGATCCCTCCGCATCGGCACCACAAAACCCGATCAGAGACTCAAGGCAAGACTCCGGCATCACTTCATGAGATCCAGTACGGCCACCGTGAGAGTCTTCACTCCGGTCCGGATCGTTGCCTCCGGAGCGGGCCAGAAGAGGCTCGAATGGAGCGACGGGAGGGGCGTTCCGCTCTCTTTGCTCTTCGCGATTCGGGCGGCGTCGATGGCTCCGATACGAAGCATGCAGACGGGTATCTGGTGGTCCTCAAGGCCAAAACGTCCGAAGTCCTCACTGACCATTTCGCGAGGGCCCTCGAGGACGTTCTCGGAGCCCATGGATTTCTGCAATGCGCCCACCACGCGCTCTGTCAAGGCGGGATCGTTGTAGAGGGCCGGCGTCACCTCGGTGTCGCTCGGCCGCACGATCGGCGCGCGGTCCTCCGGGATGCCGCGCGCGAGAGCAATCCCCCGCGCGATACGCTCCAGGGACGCCAGGATGCGCTGCCGCACCTCTTCCTTGTAGGTGCGAACGGAGAGTTGCAGGCGAACCTCGTCCGGGATGATGTTGTTCTTGGTGCCGCCGTGGATTGAACCCACCGTCACCACCGCCGGGTCCAGGGGCGAAGTCTCTCGGCTGACAATGGTCTGGATGGCCATGATGAATTCCGCCGCGGCAACGACGGGATCCTTGGTTGCTTCCGGCCGGGCACCGTGGCCGCCACGCCCCCGCATGATGACGTCGACGGAGGTGCTCGCGGCGAGGGCATAGCCAGGGGTGTAACGGACCTTTCCCGCCTCGAGGTCTCCCGAGTCATGAAGGGCCAGACAGTAGTTGGGCTTGGGAAAGCGCGAGTACAGACCGTCGGCAAGCATGGCTCTTGCGCCGTCGATCATCTCCTCGGCGGGCTGACCGACGAGAACCACAGTCCCGTGCCAGCGGTCCTTGAGCCCCGCCAACACCATCGCGGTGCCGAGGAGCGAGCTCATATGGATGTCATGGCCACAGGCATGCATCACCGCGACTTCCTGGCCGGCCTCGTTCTTGGTCCGGGCGTGACTCGCGTAGGGAAGCCCGGTCTGCTCCTCCACGGGGAGCGCGTCCATGTCCGACCGAAGCAGCACGGTGGGGCCGTTTCCATTTCGCATGACGGCAACGACGCCGAATCCTTGCCATTCGGGCTTTTCATACTTGCCCACGTGTTCCGTCACCTCGTAACCCAGCCCGCGCAACTGCTGGGCGAGGAGAGCGGAGGTCTTCTCCTCGTGGTGGGACAGCTCGGGGGAGGCATGGAGCATCTTGTAGGTTGACACAAGCGCGGGGAGTCGTTGGTCGATCAGGCTGTCGATCGTGGGCGTTTGGGCAAAAGCGGCCATGGATGCGAGCTGAGCGACTAAGACGGCAAAGACAACTCTCATTGCAGACACCTCTCATAGTCGCAGCGGGAGATGAAACGGGGCGATTCCCACAGCGAGGCAATCGCCAGCCGGACCGTGTCGTACGCCGGGAGTATCCGAGGCAGACGCGAGGCAGTCAAGGGCTGGTCATCGACAGGCGGTGCCGGGCACGGTGCTCAAACCGGCGGGCGCGACTGGCTCTCTGCCACGGTTCAGGGGGGGAACGGCCGAGGGTGGTACTTTTGCGTCAACGCGTTGACATCATCACGGAGTCTGACCGCGCGGTCTCGACCACCACGATAGCAGAGGTTGTCGACCACGGTCACTGTGGTCTGGTCGTTGAGAGTCATATCGACGCTGAGACCCGTTCCCGGGATGATTCGGCCGGAATCGCACTCCTGAGCGCCGCGGAGATTGGAGCTGGAAAGGGCACCCGCATCTGAAGAGAGCTGAGCAAGCTCAGTCGCCGAAAGCCCACCGCCCATGGTTACACCGTTGTCGGCAGGCCCCACGAGAAAGGTGCCGTCATTGTGAACCGTGAAGCCGTAGTGGCCAACACAGTAGCGTGGGTCCATCGCCTCACAGGCCGTTTGTTCCCGGACTTGTACCCACGACGACCCGAGCACCCCCGCACCGCAGCCAGGAAGCTGGGCGATGAGAAAGAGAAGTAAGCCCAATGGTCTTCTCACCCTTTGCATGTCACCTTCCCCCGCACGTCTTAGGCGGACGGCCGGTCTTCCGCGACGCGGCGCGTCACGATCCGTGGTCTACCCTCGGTACCTCCGCTTCCCCGCCTGGTCGGGGCGCTAAGGCCGCGGAAACCCGCTCCCCAAAGTATCGGGGATTCAGGCACGCGCGATCAAGACCAGAATCATGCGACGGGGCAGATGCACGGTTCCCAGTCCCGCTGTTTCAATTTGGTTCGTGGCCACCGCGATCGCCGAGCCTCGAGAGGACGGGGCTTCAGCCAGTCAATCTCAGAATTGCGTGAGGCTCAACGTGTTGCCGTCGGGGTCCTTGAACCACGCCACCTTCGCACCTGTCGGCGAGGTCCAAATGCCCAGATCGTCCTGGGGGATTCTCGGATATCGCTCGAATACCAACCCTGCGGACTGGAGGCTCTTCACCATGGCCATGATATTCCGGACTTGCCAGCCAAGGACCGTATACTGCGCTTTGGCAACCTCTTGAACTGTCGTGATACGTAGCATGGTTCCGTGGGCGTCGAACACGAGCGCGAACGAGTCCTCGCTCACGAGGTGGAGACCAAGCGTGTCACGATAGAAAACCTTGGCGCGGCGGGGATCGGTCGTAGCGACGAACGCGATGATCTTGCGGGTCCCGAGAAGCCGCTCTACGGGCAGCCTCGGACGCTTGCGGAGAGCGGCGCGCGATGAAGGCATGACCATCCCCCAGTATCCGGCCAAGACGGCAGTCGCCAATGCGTTGCTGCGTAATAGTATATCGATGATGCGACACCCCCTTCCCTTCGGGGTTTGTTCCACGCTTAGAGTCGGGGGGTCCGGGGGCCGTGGCCCGTCCGTGACCGCGCTGCAGGGCCACAGGAAGGGAGCCTGACCGTGCCAAACCTGATGGCGCACCGCGCCGCTTTCCGCAAGCTCCATGAAAGCGGCTGCTTCCTTATACCGAATCCGTGGGACATCGGCAGCGCCCGTTACCTGCGCCATCTAGGATTCAAAGCGTTGGCCACGACCAGCTCCGGGTTCGCTTTCTCGCGCGGTCTGCCGGATACCGGCGCCGTGACCCGGGACATGATGCTGGCCCACATCGCTGAGATCGTGGCCGGCGCCGACCTTCCGGTCAGTGCCGACTTCCAGGCGGGCTACTCCCACTCCCCGGAGGGTGTCGCAGAGAGCGTTCGACTCTGCGTCCAAACGGGCGTCGCGGGGCTGTCCATCGAGGACTCGACCGGCGACGAGAGTAGACCGCTCTACGAGCTGTCGCTCGGCGTCGAGCGCATACAGGCGGCGCGCGAGGCCATCGACACTTCGGGCTCGGGCGTCCTCCTGACCGGTCGCGCCGAGTGCCACCTCGTAGGCCAGCGGGAGCCCCTGAGAGAGTCGATCCGGCGCCTGCAGGCCTACGCGGAAGCCGGCGCCGACGTGCTCTTCGCGCCAGGCCTGGGCGAGCCGGACGCGATCAGGGCTGTCGTCCTGGCCGTGTCGCCGAAGCCCGTCAACGTCCTGATCAGCTCTAACACTGGTATTGCAGTGTCGCAGCTCGCGGAGCTCGGTGTGCGACGCATCAGCGTAGGCTCCGCGCTCGCGCGCACCGCCTGGACCGGCTTCATCCGCGCGGCGCGGGCGCTGGCCGAGAAAGGCAGCTTCGCAGGCTTCGAGGGTGCGGTTCCTTTCGGCGAGCTCGAAGGGCTCTTTCGGGAGGATCTGAAATCACGGCCGTAGCGCTTGCCATCTACTATTGGAAGCCCAAAGCGGTCACGTAGCACCGCTCGAGACGACCGCGCCGGACTTCACGGCAAGAAGACAAGCGCGAGCCCCCGTCCATGACCCCTCGGGATGCACCAACCAGCCCGAAAACGCACCCCCAGGGTAGAGTGCTCCTGCCCGCTCCAAGAGCTCCTGCGATAGGAGAAAACCACGGTCACGCCAGTCCACTCGAGAGTCGGCGGTTGGAGGCCGGGTCAAGGGCCAAGATCGAGATCAGTACCAGCGGACGCGGCGAGGAGTGGGGCCATTCAGCCCCCGCGGGCCGCGTTGCCCGCGGTAGCTCCATGAAAATGAAGTGGGTCTCTGAGATTTTGAAGCTCCCGGTAGTAATAGAGCGCGGTCGGCCGTTTTCCCGTGAACCTCAGCCCCCGCAAGAACTCGATTTCGTGCTGGGCAGCATCGCCACTCATGTGAGGATCGCGAAGGAACTCCTTGAATCCTGGCTCCTCCGCGGAGGGCTGGTCGAGCTCCCTTTCCACGAACTCGAACCTCTTGGATGAGCCGGGAGCCAGCCGCCGGTTTAGCACGATCTCCACACTGAAGCTCGCAAGGTCGACATCCCAGGATTCGATCAGCGGATCCAGGAAAGAAACGCAGTTTTCGACCGACACGTTGAAGATGTCGGTGTCGAGGAACTCGAGGACGCTGACGCGCATGTCTTCGTAGCTGCGGTGGCTGAGCCGGGCCACCAGGTGGAGCCAGTTCTCGCTATCTAGTTCTTCCTTAGCGACTCTCTTGGCTACGTCCAACAGCTTTTGCGTGACCAGACGTTCGAGCTCGCCGAAGGGCTGCTTCTCGAAAATCCCGCGGATCTCTCCCTCCTTTGCGGGCGCGCATTTGCGGAGAATCAATTCACGAACCTCTTTGAACAAGGGCGCAGGTGGGTCACCCAAACTTCTCTTGAGCTCGCCCTTGCGCTGGAGATCAGCCAGCTTCGACAGCTTGTCCGGGGGGAGCTTCAATAATCGGGCCATCTTTTCGTAGATATCCGTTCGGTCAGGCGCGGGGGGCATTTTCTTGCGCGCCAGGAGCTGAGAGATGTAGGACTCTGTAACCTCGGCGGCGGTGGCCAGGTCTTTCTGCTCGAGGCCCAATTCCAGAAGCCTCTGTCGAATCAGTAAACAAACGTCCACGGGATACCTCCAGGGGCGAGCTCTGGGTGTTGGTAACACGAGGACGGATTGGCGCGTTGAGTTGGCCATAGTCCTCGACTGAGCTGACCGTCTAGGTACTCGGGTCCGGACTCCCCCTCGCGAAATCTGTGTGTCCACGGAAGGACTCGGCTCAGGTGCGGGGAGCTGGGGGAGCACCCCAGAGGTTGAACGCGCTCGTAAATGGGCCCTGATGCTCGGTTAACCATATCTAATTAACTAAAGAGCATGATCTCAGAATTGACTTGACATAGCAAGTAAAGTTCACTAAAGTGGTTAATTACCTGAGGGCGTCTTTCAGATCATTCAAGTGAAGCTGGTTATCTGGAATGCCCCCTTGGCCACGACCAAGGAGGTTCAAATGTTCGCACGTAAAGTCTCCATGCACCTGAAGCCCAATAGCGTTGCTGAACTCACGCGGCGGCTCGACAAGGAGATCATTCCGCTGCTTCGGAAACAGAAGGGGTTTCAGGACGAGATCACCTTCATCACTGCCGGAGGCAAGGATGCCTTCGGTATCAGTTTGTGGGATCGGACCGAGGATGCGGCCGCCTACGGTCGGGGAGCCTATCCAGAAGTCGCGAAACTCCTGGCGACGGTCGTCGAGGGAACCCCTGAGATCGAAACGTATGAGGTCTCCAACTCGACATTCCACAAGATTCCCGCTGCCGTGACACCTTCGAGGTTCCCGACACCAACGACCCAGTAAAGTCCTGTCCTTCTGAGGGGCGGAACGATCCGCCCCTTTCAGGTTCCCGGGCGGGGTTTCTCTGATCGAAAGGAGACAGACCATGAAAGTAAGTCCGCTTCACGATCGCCTGCTGGTTCGCCGCATCGAGGAAAAAGAGACGGCCAAGGGAGGCATCATCATCCCTGACACGGCCAAGGAGAAGCCCCAGGAAGGCGAAGTCCTGGCCGTCGGAAATGGCAAGATCCTCGAAAATGGCACCAAGATCGCCCTGGACGTCAAGGTAGGCGACAAGATCCTTTTCGGGAAGTACACCGGAACAGAGATCAAGATCGACGGCGAAGAGGTCCTGATCCTCCGCGAGGACGAAGTCTTGGCGGTGTTGGCGTAATCATCTTTAAAAGACATAGGAGATCCGCACATGGCGAAGCAGATCACGTACGGAGACGAGTCTCGGCAGTCGATCCTGCGTGGGGTCAACCGCCTGGCGGACGCGGTCAGGGTGACCCTCGGCCCCAAGGGCCGGAACGTCGTCCTCGACAAGAAGTTCGGCTCCCCCTTGATCACCAAGGACGGTGTCACGGTGGCCAAGGAGATCGAGCTCAAGGAGCCACTCGAGAATATGGGTGCCCAGATGGTGAAGGAGGTCGCGAGCAAGACCTCCGACGTCGCCGGCGACGGCACGACCACCGCGACGGTGCTCGCCCAGGCGATCTACCGCGAGGGCAGCAAGAACGTGACCGCCGGCGCCAACCCTATGGAGGTGAAGCGTGGCATCGAGAGGGCGGTGGCGGCCGTCACCGAGGAACTGAAGAAGCTCAGTAAGCCCGTAAAGGGAAAGATGATCGCCCAGGTGGGCACCATCTCCGCCAACAACGACGAGACGATCGGGAACATCATTGCCGAGGCCATGGAGAAGGTCGGGAAGGACGGCGTCATCACGGTCGAGGAAGCGAAGTCCATGGAGACCTCGCTCGAGGTCGTGGAGGGGATGCAGTTCGACCGCGGCTACCTGTCCCCGTATTTCGTGACCGATCCTGAGCGCATGGAATGCGTGCTCGAGAATGCCCTGGTTCTGATCCACGAGAAGAAGATCTCCAATATGAAGGACCTCCTCCCCGTTCTGGAGCAAGTTGCGAAGCTGGGCCAGCCCCTTCTCATCGTCGCTGAGGATGTGGAAGGCGAGGCCCTGGCCACCCTGGTCGTGAACAAGCTGCGCGGTACGCTGCACGTGGCCGCCGTGAAGGCGCCGGGCTACGGTGACCGCAGGAAGGCCATGCTCGAGGACATCGCGATTCTCACCGGGGGCAAGGCCATCACCGAGGACCTTGGCATCAAGCTCGAGAACCTCAAGATCGACGACCTGGGCAAGGTCAAGAAGATCACCATCGACAAGGACAACACCACCCTGATCGAAGGCGCTGGCAAGACCAAGGACGTCGAGGGTCGGGTCAAGCAGCTCCGCACCCAGGTCGAGGAGACGACATCCGACTATGACCGCGAGAAGCTCCAGGAGCGGCTCGCGAAGCTGGTGGGCGGCGTCGCCCTGATCAAGGTAGGAGCGGCCACCGAGACGGAGATGAAGGAGAAAAAGGCCCGCGTCGAGGACGCCATGCACGCCACCAAGGCAGCCGTCGAGGAGGGGATCGTCGCCGGCGGAGGCGTGGCTCTCCTGCGCTGCGTCAAGGCGGTCGAGGGCCTGAAGGCCGAGGGCGACGAGGCCGTCGGGGTGAACATCATCAAGCGTGCGCTGGAGGAGCCACTCCGCCTCATAGCCGGCAACGCCGGTCACGAAGGGGCGGTCGTCCTGGGCAAGGTCCGGGGGATGAAGGCGGACGAGGGCTTCAACGCCCTAACGGAGAAGTACGAGGATCTGGTCGATGCGGGCGTGATCGACCCGACCAAAGTCGTCCGCTCCGCCCTGCAGAACGCGGCGTCTATCGCATCGCTGCTGCTCACCACTGAGGCCATCATCTGCGAGATCCCGGAAGCCAAGGGTGAGAAAGGCTCGGCCGGGATGCCAGGCGGCGGCGGCGACATGTACTGAGGACTTCATCCCGCGAGGGCGGTCGAGCAATTCGGACAGCCATCGTCCACCGAAAAGGGTGGACGATGGCTACATGAAAGGCGATCAAGTATGAACCGCAATCTTTCGCGAAGTGTATGGGCACAACTAGTCTGCCTGAGCTTGTGGCCCGGTCTCCTGCTAGCAGGGACATTCGATTCGGCGGCAAACCTGTCGGCGTGCAAGAACGCCTGGCCATCCTGCGACCGCTCTCAGTTGACACTGGCGGGAGTGACGGAAGTGGCTACAGCCGAGCACGCCCGTAATGTTAGGAATTGCCGGAACGGCGCGCATTCCTGCGAGCCTTCAAAGCTGACCGAGGCCGAGGCGATCTCCGTGGCCGTTGCCCAGTACGATCGCAATGTCTCGAACTGCAGGGACGGCATCGCCGCCTGCGATCGTTCACGGCTCACGGGATCGGATGCCCGTCAAGTAGCGTTGGCCGAGCGTCAGCGACAGATCTCCAATTGCAAGGATGGCATCGGAACCTGCGACGATTCCACCCTCACTGGCGCGCAAGTCGCGGAAATAGCCCGTGCGCAACGGCAGCGCATGGTCTCCGATTGCAAAGCCGGCCTTGCGAGCTGCGACCACTCGAGCCTGACTCCGCTGGAGGCGGCAGACTTAACGCGCGAAGAGCACCAACGGAACGTCTCGCAATGCAGCTACGGCTGGGATGGTTGCGAGCGGTCCAAGCTGACGGAGGGGGAAGTGGCGGCAGTGGAGATTGCGATTCACCGCCGCAATATGTCGGATTGCACGGACGGCCGGGACGCCTGTGACTACTCGCTCCTGAGTCGATCCGAGGCCTACACACTGGCTGCCGCCGAGCGTACCCGGAACCACACGGCGTGTCTGAGCGGGCACGGCTATTGCGATCGCTCCCGGCTGACGCCGTCCGAAGCGGCCGCGATCCTGCCGCCACCGCGACCGATTGCACAGTAGGAAGCTTGGGGACGCAATTTCATCACGGTTTCTTCTCAGCCAGAGCCACTCTTTCGTGGCGGAGGGAGCGTTCGTGAAAAACTCGGTGTTGAACCGACGGGGCCGCGTGGTCACACTGGCATTGTCGATGTCGGTCGTTTGGGTCCTCTTCATCCTCAATGGCTTCCCCTGGACCGGTCTCCTGTTGGTGAGCTTGGCCTTCTGCGCTGCTTTCTGGGCGGCCACGAATTCCACTCCTTCGATCGCGAATGTAATCGATGACATCGAAGCGGAGCCGGTGCCAGCGACTGGCCGGCCGGTGGAAAGAGCTCGCCGCTGATGGCAAGGAGGTCGCTGAAGAAGGCGACCTCCTTCGGCGGGGGCATGCGCTCCACCTATGGCGTTCGGGAAGCCTAGATGCTAACGACCACCGCTGCTAAGGGAGGCCGTGCCGGTCGGCAGGCTCAAGAGAACCTCGGTCGGCCATCGGGCCTGCTGCAATCGACACCGAGGTCCCGTTCCTACCCTGCCCTTGGTGCTCTCATAGCGCTTGGGACGCCAGCAGGCCTCCTCGTGACCACCGCCATGGCAGCAGGAGGAGTGCCGACGTTCGCCTGGGCCCGCGAGGAAATCGCTCGTCTCCCGGGGAGGCGCGGTCGCGGCAAGGCCGTCGGTCCCTGAGTCCCGCCCCGGCCGCGGTCTTGGCCGGCGGGGAATCAGAACCAAGCCGGGCTGCAGGTGGTCACGTACTTCCGGCGGACGAAGCCCACGGACGTGTAGATGTTCCACTGCTCGCTGAAGTCGTTGGTGTTCTTGACCGCGAGCTCTTCCTTTTCGATGAGGACACACCCGCCAGCGGCATCGATGGCGGCCGCGACCGCCTCGTGGTACTTCTGACGGTCTAGCACGCGGGGATTACCGCCGGCGAGATCATGCAGGTTGAAGAGCTCCGGATGCTTCGCGATGGTAAGGTCGATCGCCCCGCCCACGAGGTCGGCAAGCCGCGGATTCAGTACGGGGCACGGGTTGACGAGCGCGTCCGGATTGCTGCTGGGGCCCAGGGGGCAGACGAAGGCGGACGGCGTGGCTGCGGGAGCGGGGGTCGCGGTGGGGGCGGGAGTGGGGGCGGGGGTCGCCTTTGAAGGGGTGCTTCCAGTGCAGCCCGCAAGGATAGAGCCGAGCGCGAGGGTACTTCCCAACCCGACCAACGAGTAGCGTCGACGAACCATCAGCAGCCTCCTAACCAAGACATTGCGGACAATTGTCGCCCAGATTCCCGGCTTGCGTCATTCTCCTGGATCCGGTGGCCGGCCTTATCGGGCGTGAAAAACGGATCGATCATGCTCGAGCTAGAAGTTCGCCAACGTCCCGGGAAATGTGCTCGAGATCATGTTCCCAGGGGGAAAGGAGGATCGTCGATCGGAAGCCATCGGTCGGGCGTTCGAAGCAGACAAGCCACCAGGATCCCGAAGCAACCTGCAGGACTTCGACCTTCCACGGGCCGGGGACGCGCCTTGCGGCGGCGTGAAGGCTGTCTTCTATGGCGGCCTTGCCGGGATGCTTCTCCGGGATGTCGCTGAGGATCACGACCTCGCTCATCGCGGAGTTGCTAGTCACCGTCGTCTCTCCTTGGCGCGGCACAAGTCCGGTACCGGTCGCAACCGATGCTTCAATCGACGCGAAGAATAGCCTCCAGCAAGGGGCCTAGCAAGAGTCTTGAACACTTGTACAGTTGATCTTGACACGAGGCTCAGAAGGTGGGCCGGCGCCTAGGGCACGGTCCCCCCGTCATCGGCCTACCAGCTCGGGCAGCGCGACCCAGCGCTCGGGAAGCAGGTCGTTCCGGACGTAGATCGGCATCAGGCCCAGGTCCGACCCCACCTGGCTATAGTCCCGGCGGAACGTCGGGTTGAGAGCGAGGTCGGAGAAGTATCCCCAACGGCCGTGTCGCTCCTGCTCCAGGTGGCCCAAATCCGCCAGCTCCTCGGCCGTGTAGGTCATCTCCACGAAATCGGGCCGGCGGCTCATGACATAGTCGGGGTCATCCTTCTGGTGGCCCACCCGCCATCCCCTCCTCGGAGTCCTGCGCGCGATGTGAGGCTCGGTCTTCCCCAGCATGTCGATCACGTAGCGCTCGCCGAAATAGGCGGCGTTCCCGATCCCGAAAAGGGCCACGGTCTGGCCGGGCTCGGTGTTGTCCTTGATGCCGTAGCCCAAGGCCACACGGCCCCGGTCCCAGGCGAGGAGCCACAGGTTGTCCTCGTGAGCGCGAAGGTATCCCCATCCGTTGGCCACGAGCTGGAGGCCGGCGCCGGTGAGCAGCACTGCGGCCCACGGAACGCTCTCGAGCGACCCCAGCGCCTCCACCGTGAGCTCGAGGAGGGCAGGGACGAGGATGAATACGAAGCGGTACCACTGGAAGTTATCGCCCCCCAGCTTGATCACGAAGAGAAGGTAGGGGCCGAAGACGAGGCCGAGAGCGGGGAGCGACAGTGCTCCTTGCCCCCGTGTTTTCCAACAGCCGAGGGCAAAGAGGCCCAGGAGGGGAGCGATCCAGGCGGCGCCATCGAGGAGGTATCGAATGCCATGCATCGGGGCCATGATCTCTCCCGCCTTGAGGTAGTAGGTGTTGGGAAAGATCTGCCCGTAGTATGAGAGGCGGAAGATGAAATAGCCGAACATGGGGGCCGCGGCCAGGGCCAGAGCGCGGGTTTCGTCGCGCCAGCGCCGTCGCTCCTCCCACAACCGCACGAGCGCAGCCCCGCCCCAAAAGGGCAGGTCAATAGCGTGGGCGACTGGCAGCGCGGCCAAGGCCAGATAGAAGGCGAGGCCACCGTCACGCAGGCGCGCGACCACGACCATGAGACACAAAGCCTGGAAGTAGACCTCCATTCCCGCGCGAGCGAAGAAGCCGTGATGGGCCAAGCTCACGTAGACGGCTGCTGCGATCAGGCCCGCCACTCGCGGGCGGCCGCGGCCGCGCAGACCGAAGACGAGACCGAGGGCGATCAAGCTGGATAAAACTCCGTTGACGGTCCAGACGAACAACCCCAATTTGCGTCCCTCGATATGCAGCCATTCGAGGGGAAGACAGACGGTCAGGACCATCAAGGGGTCGCTGAAGCCCTCCACCCTCTCCCCCGGGTTGAAGACGAGGCCGTGGCCCTGCGCCAAGTTCCTCGCGTACCGCTGCGCGATCATGAAGTCGTCGTGGAGCACCCAGTGTCGAAGGCCGCCGATTCGCGTGTACCCGTAGGCATGGGCGATGGCGAGGAACACGGCGAGCGAGGTCAACAAAACGGCTGCGCCAAGGACGCGCGAACGACGAGCCGCTGGTGACCCCAAGATGCGATAGTCCCCGGGGAGAGGGTCCAGGCCTCCGGAAGCGGAGGACTTAGTCAGGGGCGGGTCTGGTGTACGGCCACGGCCAACTCTTAGTCTGAGAGGTAGGGCTACCATCTGGGCAGGCCGAGGACGCGTATTGCGGTGGCCTGCAGCAAGTCTTCTATGGCGTGGTGGCGATCCCGAGCGACACGGTCGTCGGGATGCGCGAAGGCAATATCAAACGACGTGCAGAATAGCCCCCAGCAACAGGGGTAGCAAGGGCCCTGAACGCTTGTACAGTGGGCCTGGACAGGAGCCCGGGCTGGCGAATCAGCGGGCCGAGACGATCAGAATGCGGACTACCGTGCTGGATTTGTTCTCCCAGCGGCGCAACTCTTGGGCGCGTATCGTCACCGCATCGCCGGGTGCGAGCACGTGTTCCTCGGGACCGAGGGTCAGGGTCGGCTCTCCCTCGAGGACGAAGGCAAATTCCTCCGAGGTGTGGGCATAGGGGTGCTTCCCACTGCGTCCGCCCGGGTCGAGAGTGATGAGGACGGGCTCCAGCCGTCGGCCCGTCATCGGACCCAGGGCCTCGATTCGTCCGAGCGACCACAGACTAGACATCTGAAGCCGATCTGCTGCGCGCACGATCAGCCCCGCCTCGCCTTCTCTCGCGGCTACGAAGAACTCCCCCAGAGTCACGCCCAGGGCGTTGGCGATCTTCTCCATCGAGGCGATGGATGGCGACACCACGCCGTTTTCGACCTGGGAGATGAAACTGGGGGAGAACTGCGTGCGAGTGGCGAGCGTCCTTAGAGACATCCTCTGCTCGGTACGCAGCCGTCGCACCCAGGCGCCCACCGCGTGTTGCTTGAGGAAGGGGCTCACAGAGTGCGGGCCGCTTTGACGAACAGACGTGAAGCTCGTTTCAACGGACAGGTATCGCTGACCTTTCGACCTCGTAACGCCAGGACACGCGGGTCACCCGAAGCGGAGTCCTCGACATGCCGTTCACGCTTCCCGCGGCGTCCGCCAAACGCCGGCGGGGTCTCGACGCTCCACGTGCTTAACCTCCGGCCCTCCTGGCCGTAGCGCCCGTCATGTGGGCGAGTCAGGATGCCACGCTACCACGAACCGCCGCCAAATCAGGTCCAGTTAGCCTTGGGCAGCCTCTGCTCGGTCGCAACCGGCTGCCGGGGGTTGCGTTCGATCAAGCGCTCCAAGGTAAGGTGAGAGTTGACGACGCCTTCCCGTGGTGGGAACGTGACGCCGCCTCCATTGCGGAGGGGGGGGAAGAAGGCTGCGTAACTGACCCCGCTGCAGCCAGATAGACATCCTTGCCGGGGCTTTGCGGAGGCCCGCTGGAAGAAGCGGAGTCGTGAGCGCCATGGCCGCTGACTATATTCTCGAAACCCGACGGCTCGTCAAGGAGTTCAAGGGCTTTGCGGCACTGAGAGGCTTGGACCTCAGGGTTCAGAGAGGGGCGATACACGCGCTCATTGGACCCAACGGCGCCGGCAAGACGACCGTCTTCAACCTGCTGACGAAATTCCTCGCGCCGACCCGGGGAAGCGTCCATTTCAACGGTCATGACATCACGCGCGAGTTGCCGGCGGAGGTGGCCCGCCGCGGCATCGCGCGCTCCTTCCAGATCTCGGCCGTGTTTCCGCATCTCACGGTCCTGGAGAACGTCCGCGTTGGCCTGCAGCGCAAGTCGAACACGTCTTTTCGCTTCTGGCAGAGCGATGTCTCTCTCAAGCTCTTGGACGCTCGGGTAATGGAATTGTTGACGGAGGTCGGCCTGGAGTCGTACCCAACCGTCGTCGCGGTGGAGTTGCCCTACGGACGGAAGCGGGCGTTGGAGCTCGCCACCACCTTGGCCCTCGAT
Organism: Vicinamibacteria bacterium; assembly: GCA_035570235.1. Lineage (NCBI taxonomy): Bacteria > Pseudomonadati > Acidobacteriota > Vicinamibacteria > Vicinamibacteria bacterium. Next base: position 45,286 of record DATMML010000082.1, read on the forward strand.
CCCGAGCTCCTTCTTCTCGATGAACCCACACAGGGAATGGGGCACGATGACGTGGACCGTGTGAAGGGCCTGATCCGCAAGCTCGCCGCCAAACGAACGGTCCTCATGATCGAGCACAACATGAGCGTGGTGTCGGATCTTTGTGACCGGATCACAGTCCTCCAGCGGGGAGTGGTGATCGCGGAAGGGAGCTATGCGGAGGTGTCGACGAACCCCCAGGTGATCGAGGCCTACATGGGCGCGGCCCGTGGCTAGCGGGGGGGCCGTCGAGTGCCTGACCGTCGCCGGCCTGCACGCTTTCTACGGCGAGTCCCACATCCTCCACGGAATGGATTTCCGCGTGGGGCGGGGCGAGCTGGTGACGCTCCTCGGTCGCAACGGGGCCGGCCGCACAACAACAATCAAGGCCATTCTGGGGCTCGTCGAGAAGCGCAGCGGCTCCATCATGCTCAATGGCCGAGAGATCGTCGAGTGGCCCCCCCACCGCATTGCCCGCCTCGGGGTGGGGTATTGCCCAGAGGATAGAGGCATTTTTTCGAGCTTGAGCGCCGAAGAGAACCTGAGGCTGCCGCCGAAGGTGACCAGCGAGGGAATGAGCGACGAGGAGATCTACGCGCTGTTCCCGAATCTGAAGGAGCAGCGTGGCGTCCGTGGGAATCTGCTCTCGGGCGGCGAGCAGCAGATGCTGGCCCTGGCGCGGATTCTCCGCGCGGGTGCGCGCCTGCTGCTCCTGGACGAGATCTCCGAAGGGTTGGCGCCCGTCATCGTGAAGCGACTGAGTGAGGTGATCTTGCAGCTTCGGCAGAAGGAGTTCACCATTATCATGGCGGAGCAGAACTTCCATTTCGCGGCCTCCTTGGCGGACCGAATGTACGTCATCGAGCGAGGACATGTGGTCGCCGAGATTGGAAAGGACGAGGTGGAGGGTAACCGCCAGCTGCTGAGGGAACTACTGGGCGTGTAGCGCCCGCGGGGGGATACGGAAATCCCGTCACCCCGCGAGGCGGAAGGAGACTCCAATGGAACGAATCGCAGGCATGGGCTCAGTTGCGCTCCTGGTGGCGACCTTGGCATCGGCCCAGGGCAAGCCCGGGATCTCCGGCGACATGGTCAAGATCGGCGTGCTCACGGATATGTCGGGACTCTATTCGGACCTCAGTGGCCCCGGGTCGGTCGTCGGCGCGCAGATGGCGATCGACGAGTTCGGCGGCAAGGTATTGGGAAAACCGATACAGATGGTCTCCGCGGATCACCAGAACAAGGCCGACGTGGCGGCGGACAGGGCGCGCGAATGGTTTGACCGGGAGGGGGTAGACCTCATCGTCGATGTCCCCAACTCGGGGGCGGCCATCGCGGTCAGCAAAGTCGCCAACGAGAAGCACCGGGTTTTCATCGTCACCGGCGCCGGCTCGACGCGGCTGACCAACGAAGATTGCAACCCCTACACCATTCACTATACCTACGACACCTACGCGACCGGCCGCACCACGGGTCAGGCGGTCGTGCGGCGGGGCGGCACCAGCTGGTTCTTCATTACCGCCGACTACGCCTTCGGCCACTCTTTGCGGGACGACACTGCCAACGCGATCAAGGCGGCGGGAGGGCAGGTCCTGGGCTCGGTTCTTCATCCCCTGAACGCCCCCGACTTCTCGTCTTACCTGCTGCAAGCGCAGGCCTCGAATGCCAAGGTCATTGGCATGGCCAATGCGGGGGGTGACACGATCAACACGATCAAGACGGCCGCGGAATTCGGGATCAACAAGAAACAGACGCTCGCGGGCCTGCTCGTGTTCATCAGCGACATCCACGCTCTTGGTCTTCAGGCCACGCAAGGAATGTTCGTTGCGAGCGGCTTCTACTGGGACATGAATGACGAAACGCGCAAGTTCGCCCGGGCCTTCCAAGCGAAGTCCGGCAAGATGCCGACCATGGTTCAGGCCGGCACCTATTCGGCAACGCTTCAGTACCTGAAGGCGGTTCAAGCACTGGGAACCGACGACGCCGACGCGGTCAGGAAGAAACTGGGGGAGACCTCCCTGAACGACGCCTTCGTCAAGAACGGCCAGATCCGGCGGGACGGGCGGATGGTTCACGACTTCTATCTGTTCGAGGTAAAGGCGCCGAGCGAATCCAAGTACCCCTGGGACTACTACAAGCTATTGACCACGCTCCCCGGCGAGGAGGCTTTCCAGCCCCTTGCCCAGTCCCGTTGCCCGCTCGTCACGAGCCACTAGCGGGTCCACCGGAGGGCCCGTCCGTGATCTGACATGAGGGAGATCCTCGGCGTCCCGCTGCCGGCCCTTTTGGCCCAACTGGTGCTGGGGCTCGTCAACGGCTGCTTCTACGCCTTGCTCAGCCTGGGCCTCTCCATCATTTTCGGCATGCTCAACATCATCAACTTCGCCCATGGGGCGATGTACATGATGGGTGCGGTACTCACCTGGATTGCGCTCAATCAGTTCGGGGTCGGTTATTGGGGATCGTTGCTGCTGGTGCCGCTCGTGGTCGGCCTGGCCGGGGTCGCCATCGAGCGAAGCATGCTCCGTCGACTGTATGGGCTCGACAATCTCTATGGTCTGCTCTTCACCTTCGGTTTGGCCCTGATCATGGAAGGACTCTGCCGGTATCGGTACGGCGTGTCGGGGCTCCCCTATGCGATCCCCGAGGCCTTCCAAGGAGGCTTGGACTTGGGCTTCATGTACCTTCCCAAGTACCGCGCCTTCGTGGTCTGCGCATCCTTGGGCGTGTGCCTGGGCACCTGGCTGGTGATCGAACGGACCACTCTCGGCGCCTACCTGCGCGCGGCGACCGAGAATCCGCGCTTGGTGCAGGCCTTCGGGATCAATGTTCCCGCCATGATCACCGTAACCTACGGGATCGGCGTGGGGCTCGCCGGGCTCGCGGGGGTGCTGGCCGCGCCTGCAACGCAGATCAGCCCCCTCATGGGATCGAACCTCATCATCGTGGTCTTTGCCGTGGTCGTGATCGGGGGCATGGGGTCGATTCTCGGATCCATCGTCACCGGAATTGGCCTTGGCTTGATCGAGGGCTTGACGAAGGTGTTCTACTCGCAGGCCTCCAACACCATCATCTTCCTGATCATGGCCCTCGTTCTCCTCGTGCAACCGTCGGGTCTCTTTGGCAGGTCGGAGTCGGCGTCCTGAGTGTGCCGTTCACGCTTCCCGCGGCGTCCGCCAAACGTCGGCGGGGGTCTCGACGCTCCACGTGCTTAACCTTCGGCCCTCCTGGCCGTAGCGCCCGTCATGTGGGCGAGTCAGGATGCCACGGTACCACGAACCGCCGCCGAGGCAGGTCCGATAGCCTTGGGCAGCCTCTGCTGGTCGCAACCGGCTGCCGGGGGTCGCGTTCGGTCAAGCGCTCCGAGGAATGAAGCACGGGGAGCTCGTGGGCTGGGCGGTTCTGCTCGCGATAGGGGTCGCGGCGCCTTTCATCGTCTATCCCGTGTTCCTCATGAAGGCTCTGTGTTTTGCCCTCTTCGCCTGCGCCTTCAATCTCCTTCTCGGGTACGCGGGGCTCCTCTCGTTTGGCCACGCCGCCTTCTTCGCGACCGCCGCATATGTGACCGCCTATGTGGTTAAGATCGTTGGCCTTACGCCGGGGATGGGGATTCTTGCCGGCACGGCTTCGGCCTTGGCCCTCGGGTTTGTCATCGGCAGCGTCGTCATCCGTCGCCAGGGAATCTACTTCGCCATGATCACCCTGGCCCTGGCCCAGATGCTCTACTTCCTCTTTCTGCAGGCTCCCGTTACCGGCGGTGAGGACGGCCTCCAGGGCATTCCCCGGGGTCGGCTCCTCTGGGTCATCAACCTGGAGGACGATCTCGAAATGTACTACGTGGTTCTTGCCATCTTCGTGGCGGGATACGCTTTGATCAATCGCGCCATTCACTCCCCTTTTGGTCAGGTGCTGAAAGCGATCCGCGAGAACGAACCGCGTGCGGTGTCCCTGGGATACGACGTGGATCGGTACAAGACCCTGGCCTTCGTTCTCTCGGCCGGACTCTCGGGCTTGGCGGGATCGACGAAGGCGATCGTCTTCTCCTTCGTCACCTTGACGGACGCCGATTGGCGCACATCGGGGGAGGTTGTGCTGATGACGCTCCTCGGGGGCATGGGCACGGCGTTGGGACCGGTGGTGGGAGCCCTCTGCATCGTGACCCTCCAGAACGAGCTGGCGGACAAAGTCGGCTCCTTCGTCAACGTGATCATGGGAGCGATCTTCGTCGTCTGCGTTCTCTCCTTCCGGCGGGGAATCGTCGGGGAATTGGGAGGTCTCTACCGGAGCCTAGCCGGGAGCCGCGATTGAGAAACGGCCTCGGATAGGCCAGGTAGTCAGAGGAGGTCGGTGATGCTGAAAGGACGCAGCGCCCTCGTGACCGGCTCCACGAGCGGAATTGGCCTGGGCATTGCCCGGGCGCTGGCCCGGGAGGGCAGCGCCATCATGCTCAACGGCTTCGGGGAGCCGGGCGAGATCGAGAAGCTGCGGGCTTCCCTGGCCAGCGAGTTCGGAGTCAAGGCCCTCTACAACGAGGCCGATGTCTCGAACGCGAAGGCCTGCGCCGATCTCGTCACGGAGACGGAAGCGCGCTTCGGGGGGCTGGATGTGCTGGTCAACAATGCCGGCATCCAGCATGTGGCCGCGATCGAGACCTTCCCGGTGGACCGCTGGGACGCCATCCTGGCCGTCAATCTCTCCTCGGCGTTTCACACCATCCGCGCCGCGATACCCGGGATGAAGAAGCGGGGTTGGGGGCGCGTGATCAACATCGCCTCGACCCATGGTCTCGTGGCTTCAGCCAACAAGTCCGCCTATGTGGCGGCTAAGCACGGTCTCGTGGGCCTCACCAAGGTCGTGGCCCTGGAGACGGCCAAGACGGGAGTCACCTGCAACGCCATTTGCCCCGGCTGGGTGCTCACGTCCTTGGTCCAGAAGCAGATCGAGAGCCGGGCCCGCAATAGCGGCATCCCGCTGGCGCAGGCGGAGAAAGAGCTGGTCGAAGAAAAGCACCCCTCGGGGCGTTTCACGACCGTAGAGGAGATCGGTGCGTTGGCGGCTTTCCTGACGAGCGCGGCGGCGGTCAACCTGACGGGCGCGACTCTCCCTGTCGACGGGGGTTGGCTAGCTCAGTAGCCTTGGGCAGCCTCTGCTCGGTCCCAACCGGCTGAGTCGCGTTCGATCAAGGGAACCAATGGAGCTGCACTCCGTCCCTCACTTGGCAGTCGGGGAAGCAGCGCGGCCACGTTCAACGGGGAAACCGGCCTTCCACACTGCGACGATGTCCCGCGTGGCCTTGATCTCTCTGGTCGGGTCGCCATGGACCAGGAGTAGGTCGGCCCTCAGGCCCGGAGCGATGCGGCCTCGATCACTGAGGCGAAATGTGCTCGCGGGAACAGAGGTCGCGGCGGCCAGGGCGTCCGATGGTGAAAGACCAGCCCTCACGAGGAGCTCGAGCTCTCCGTGCAGGCTCGCGCCATTCCAGCTCCCCGGAGCGGGCGCGTCTGTCCCGGCGAGGATTGGAACTCCGGCATCCCGCAGCCGTTTCGCCGCGGCGAAGGCATTCGCCAGCTCTCCGGTGCATTTGAAAGGTATGGGCTCTTTCATGTGTGCCTGAGCCTCCGGGGAGAGGAATGCCAAGAGCCGTCTGTCGGTCAGCAGCGTGGTGCCGCTCGGTGTGCCAAGGCCAGACTGAATCGCGGTCAATGTCGTGATGGCAAACGCATGACGGCGACGCAAGAGAGAAATGACCTCCGCCCGCGGAGGGCCGTCGGAAAACAGGTGAGCGATGCCATCGGCCCCGGCAGAGATCGCTCTTCGGGCGTCCTCTTGAGAGCTGATGTGGCCGACGGCCAACTTGCCGCGCTTGTGCGCCGCAACCACGACGGCGGCGAGGTCCTCGTCGGACAGCCGCGTGAATTCGAGGTGGCAGACGTGCCCATCTTCCAGGATGATCTTGATGTAGTCGCTTCCTTCGGCGAGGCGCGCATCTACGAACGCTTGCGCTTCCTGAGCGCCGGTAAGTGTCGGCACGGGCAGGCCATATTCGGTGCCATGACCCTTGGGAGGTGTAACCACATTGCCCGCCGAGCGCAGGTCCGCGGAGTCCAACGCCTTCCCCGCGGCTTCAGCTCGCCTGAGCGTCTCGACGAACTGTGGCGGTGCGCCCATGTTCAACTCCGTGGTCACACCAAACAAGATCGCCTGCTTCGCCGAATCGCCCCAATCGTGGGTGTGAGAATCGATCAGGCCAGGTAGAAGCGTGTCCCCTCTGGCGTCGATCTCTTCGGTCCCCAGCGGTGCCTTCAAGCCCTTCCCAACCTCCCGAATCTTTCCGCCTTCGACCAAGACCTCCTCGGCGGAAATCAAGCGTTGGCCATCGAAGACGTGTGCGTGTCGAACCACAAAGGGGCGGAGGGACGGGAAGGCCGCCGTCATGTCCTCGCCGTGCCGAGCCGCGGGCGGAGTTGTTCCCGCGATTGACGAGAGGGCGAGCAATCCAATCCACGACGCGTGCGTCACGGTTCGACGCGTCAGGTAGTTCACCGACGAAGCCATTCGCCCCTCCCCTCTTCCGTAAGGGGCTCCGCAGAGATGCGCGTGGTCAATGCCTTGGATCTGGCCGGCGCAGGGTCAGTGGGTTAGACGCAGTCACTGGCATTTCGGTCGCTCCCGGTCAACCGATATGCGCTCATGCTGCATCCGGGCAGTGTCGTGGGGGCATCCAGCCTGCGCGCACGAGCGGCGGTGTTGGTGGCTCGAGGCAGTTCCCTCAAGTCCCTGATCAATCGTGCTTCACGGGTTTGTGCCCCGACACGTCGAGGAAGGCGACTCGAGTTTGCCGCGGACCCCCGCGGCCCAGGGTCGACCGACCGCCAGGCTGCTTGGAGAAAGTAGGCTTC